>JAIWNO010000299.1 GCA_020216785.1 Desulfomonile sp. | reverse complement strand
TCTCGGGATAATATCCTAGGGGTAAGACACTGCGCGTTGCGGGGCGGGTTTGAAACCCGCCCCCATGATTTCCAGCCCATACCATCCTCAAATATCTTCATGGTATTTTCAAATAGTATTGCCAATCTCTCAAGCGATATGGTATTATTATGATTAATCGGCTGTTATGACAGTTTTTAATATATCATCTGGCATTCCCAGAGGCCGATGCCCTGTTTCCCAAAAGGGACGCATCCAGTTCATGCCGGAAAAAAGGACCAAACCTCCTGTTGGTGAAGCACGGGAATCCCGCGGTGGCTCCTCGTCATCCTCCCATTACGGCTTACGCGAATACGCGGCGGTCGTGCTCCTGGCTTTCTCAGCATTCCTGCTTCTCAGTCTCGCTTCGTACGACCCCCGCGATCCCTCGTTCAATACCGCAACTACCCGACCGGAAGTCTCGAACTTGTGCGGACTCATTGGATCACATGTCGCGGACGCTCTCGTTCAACTGCTCGGGATTTGTTCGATTGTTATACCGGTCGGCTTGTTGCTGCTTGCGTTGCGCAGCCTGCAGACGATGTGGTTCGCACTGGGTCGCTCGCACATGATCGCTCTCTTTTTAGCGATTTCGGGCGTATCCATGCTCCTGGACCGATTCGGCCGCGCAATCGGTCTGCAAATGGAAAGCCCCGGAGGTGCTCTGGGGGCATTCATGCATGGGGTCTTCTCCCATTGGTGCGGGACCGCGGGAGAGATCGTGCTGGCATTAACGTTCGTGGTGCTTGGCGGACTCCATGTGTCGGGAGTGTCTCTCGGCGACGTTGTGCACGTTGGCCGCAAATTGTCGGCACGTGCTGCCACAGTCGTGGCCGATGTGCGGGAACGGTTGCGCGTCCCGGCTCCCGCTGCGCACACGGCCGCGGCCATCGGGGAATCGGCCGGCCCTTCAGTCGAACTTCTACCTGTACTTGCTCAGCCTCAAGAGCAGGCAACACCCTTGATCGTGCATCGCCGCGATGCAGCGCCGCCTCCCACGCCTGTGCGCTCGACGACCGGGGCATCCTGGGAGCGATTGTCTGTGCTTCCGGCAGACGAGTCCGACGGACGCCTCGCGTGGGAACTGAACGAGCCGGTAGATGTTGCGGTGTTTCCGCCCGATGGCGAGCCCGAAACGATCTTTCCCTGGCAACACATGGAAGGCCCCTCCGAAGGCGATTCCGACATCCGGACTTGCGCCGAGGAAGCCGAACTCGAGGCGGCCATCGAGGAGTATCTAAAGGAGACCCACACGTCCAACAAGCGCCGCCGGCGCCGATCGGCCAACGATGAGGAAGAGGCCGGTAATAACCACTCCTTGGTCAAGGTTGCCCGCCGCGCCGACGAGGAGATCTGTGTGGCCGCGGCAATGGACCAGCCTTACAGCAACGATCCGTACGTGCTCCCTCCAGCGGATCTGCTTGATGAGCCGCCCCGATCGAATCGGACGGTGGACCGGGCGCTCCTTCAGCAGAACGCGATCATTTTGGAGCAAAAACTCTCGGACCTTGGCGTTGAGGGCCGCGTAGTGGCGATTCACCCCGGGCCGGTTATTACGATGTACGAGTTGAGTCTCGCCTCGGGTATCCCGTTGCGGAAAGTGCTCAACATGTCCGACGATCTCGCTATGGCTCTGAAATCAGGCTCAACTCGGGTGGTCGCTCCGATTCCCGGGAAAGACACTGTCGGCATTGAAGTGCCCAACTTGAACCGAGAGATTGTCTATTTCCGGGAGATTGTCGAATCGCCCGGGTTCCAGGAGTCGGACGCGCCCCTCAAAATGGCACTCGGCAAAGAGATCGACGGCGAGCCTTTTTCCACAAGCCTCGCCAAGATGCCGCATTTGCTCATCGCGGGGGCCACAGGCACCGGAAAATCGGTGGGCCTCAACTCGTTAATCTGTTCGTGGCTCATGTGCTGTCATCCGGACGACCTGAAGCTGCTATTGGTCGATCCGAAAAAGCTTGAATTGTCTCACTACGAGGATATCCCGCACTTGCTTCATCCGGTAGTGACCGACCCGGAAAAGGTCCCGGCGGTCCTGGGCTGGGCAATACGTGAAATGGAGCGGAGATATGACATACTTAGCAAGGTAGGTGCAAAGAATATCCTTGGGTACAATCAAAAGATCCGCGCCGGCGAGGTGCCTCCGAACGAGGATGGTACTCCTGCACCGAAGCTGCCTTACATCGTCATAATCGTGGACGAGCTCGCGGAACTCATGATGGTGGCAGCCAAGGACATCGAGATCTCGATTGCGCGGTTGGCGCAGATGGCGCGGGCATCCGGCATACACTTGATCCTGGCTACCCAGCGGCCGTCCGTGGATGTTATCACGGGCATCATCAAGGCCAATTTTCCCGCTCGATTGTCGTTCCAGGTTTCCGCGAAGGCAGACTCCCGCACGATTCTCGACACGGTCGGAGCAGAAAACCTTCTTGGCATGGGCGACATGCTCTTTTTGCCGCCGGGCGCCTCGAAACTGCGACGGCTTCACGGCGCGTATATTTCCGAGAAGGAAATCGGTAGGATAGTCGATTTTATCAAAGCTCAGCGCAGGCCGTTGTATTTGCAGGAAATCTCACGGCATGTGGCTGACGATGGACCCAAGTCAACCAGCGATCCTCTCCAGGAGGACAAGTACGACGAAGCAGTCGAACTGGTAACGCGGCTCGGGCACGCATCTATTTCTTTGATCCAGCGTCACATGCGGATCGGATACAACCGCGCGGCACGAATCATGGAAGCAATGGAGGCTGAAGGGATCGTCGGTCCTTCCGACGGTACCAGCCGCCCCCGTCCGGTCCTTGTGGGATCGCTTGATCACATTCCGGACCGGCCGTGAGCAACTATGTCACTCAGATTCCCTTTAGGCTGATTACATGAGAATGGCCGGCAAGGGGCACCGGCCTCCACGATCACGTATACCGGTTGCCTAGTAATAGCCGTTGCCAAAAGTTCTAACTGAATCGCAGGTCTTTTGGTGGGGGTCGGGAGGTTCTGTGAACGAAGATTCGACGGCCTTGCGTCGCTCGAAGTGAACGGGTCCTCCCGGCACCTTGGAGAAATTAATCGGAAATTATTTTTGGCCACTGCTATAATATTTATTTACTCGAGAGACGGGCAATCCAAAAGGAACACGTCGTTCCCGCGAAGGCGGGAACCCAGATAAGAAACTGAATTCCTGCTTTCGCACGGAAGTGTTAAGACAAGCAAAACCTCGAGAACTGCATAATTTGGAAAGATGAAGCGATCCCCGGCCCCACAGCGGCTCACTCTGTCATAACCACGGTGACTTTGCCCCTGACGCATTCATCCGCGCCGGCATAGAGGGAACATGCTACGGTCCGGCTCTTTGTGCCCTTTTTCACGATACGGGCTCGCAGGGTAAGTTCCTTGTCGACCGGGGTGGCGCGGAGGAATTCAACTGACAGCGCCTTTGTCAGGCATTTGGGTAGTCGGTCGGATTCTGCGTCTGCGGGGATGCCGAGTTCGCGACACTCGAGCGCCATCGCGGTGCACGCCGAATGACAGTCGATAAGTGTGCACGCGATCCCGCCGTTGAGATACTCGGGATATGAGGTGTGGTACTCACGGGGCCGCCACTGCGCAATGCCCTCGTCGCCCTCAAGGAAACTCTTGATATGCAGCCCTACCGGGTTGTCGGCTCCGCAACCCCAGCACCTGCGAATGGGATTGTCGTCTCTTAGGAGGTCCTGGACCGGTTTGCGGTCGGACATGCGTCTCTCCTGTGTGAGGGCGCGGTTTCCGCAACCCTTTTGCAACATATAGCGCGACCGTACTGCTGACCGCAGCGCCTCAGCACCACGCAACGGCCCTCACAAGGCCGTAGGGATCACCAAGGGACTCATGCTCCACGTGCTGAAGTCTGGGCTTTCTTTGTTTCCTGCTCCTTACGCGCAGCAAAATATCCAGGCGCCTCGTGGGGAAAGATCGCGTGGATCAGGATTTCCTCGTCAGACAAACCGGGGAATTTCTTTTCTAACTCGGGCCACATAGGCTGCAGCAGCTCCGCCGGTCGGACCGTGATCGGTTTCTGACCCTTGAGCACGCGTTGCTGAAGCTCCTTGTTTACCGGCGCAGGGGTATCGCCGTACATGCCGGTGAGGAGGTTTGCGGTATGATTGGCGATAATCTTGTACCTGCCCAAAAGGACGTTGAACGTGGCCTGAGAGACAACGATCTGTGACGTGGGCGTTACGAGCGGGATCCACCCCAGGTCTTCACGAACGCGCGGAATTTCGTCGATAATCTCGTCAATGCGGTCGAGCGCGTTTTGCTGCTTGAGCTGCGCGCTGAGGTTCGACATGACGCCGCCGGGGATTTGAGTGACGAGCATCCGGCAGTCCACGCCGCTGTATGGGGCCTCGAACTCTGTGTACAAGCTTCGGATTTTCTTCGCTTCTTCCGCGGCCTCGGTGAGCTTGGCAAGGTCACATCCCGTGCGATATCCAAACCGCTCCAAAGAAAACACGAGCGATTCCGTGCACGGATGGCCTGTCCCGCCGGAGAAGGGGCTCAGTACCGAATCGATCATGTCGCATCCCGCCTCTACCGCCTTGAGCACCGACATCATGCCCATTCCGCAATTATCATGGGTGTGGAGATGGATCGGCACGTCTACTGCTTTCTTGAGGCTTGTTACGAGCTCAAATGCCGTCTGGGGGTCGATGAGCCCGGCCATGTCCTTAATAGCTATCTGATGCACACCCATATCTTCGAGTTGTCGAGCTTTGGACACGAATGTCTCAATGGTGTGGACCGGGCTGATGGTATAGCAAACAGCCCCTTCCGCGATCTTGTCCACCTCTTTAACCGCTTTGATCACCATGTAATGGTTGCGCACGTCATCGAGCGCATCGAAGATGCGGAACACATCGATGCCGTTGCGCGCCGCGGCGCGGACGAATTTGACCACCACATCGTCAGGAAAATTCGAGTACGCCACGAGGTTTTGCCCGCGAATGAGCATCATCTGTTTGATTCCCGGCATGGCAGCCTTGAGCTTCCGGGCCCGCCCCCACGGATCCTCTCGGAGAAATCGAACACATACGTCGAAGGTGGCGCCACCCCACGTTTCCGCGCCATAGATCCCGGTGCTTGCGAGCTTTTCTGCGATCTTGAGCAAATCCTCCAGCCGTATTCTTGTGGCAACTTTGCTCTGAGAGCCATCTCTGAGAGTAATATCGAAGATCTTTACTTCTCTGCCTTCACCAGATCCCATTGAAACCTCCACGATTTTCGTCCTCTAGCATCCGGAGCCTTCGACAGCCGGGGGCACCATCCAGTGCAATAACATGTAACTATACCATATCCAACGATTGTTGGGGCGATTTCTCATCGGTAGAGTTTTTGCTCGCATCCCGAGCCGTTTGAAAGTTCGGATTTGGTTCAACCGCAATGAGATCGCGAACCAATTGCCGTTCCTCGTCGTCGCTTTTCACGAGACCGTCGAGGCGCGCATCCCGGAGCGCACGCAATATCCGACCGATGGTGGGCCCAGGCTGCAATCCCATGGCGATTAGGTCATCGCCCGACAAAGCCGGCTTCACACAGCGAAGTGTACGGAGGTACTCGGATATCGCCTTGCGGGTTTCGTCCCGGGTAGTCCTGGCCATCATGAACAGAAGGGTCGGTATCGAGATCTTCCGCAAGAAGCCGGCGAACTTGCTCGGCGGGGCGAGACCGTCCCTGGCCACGATTGCGAGAGTCCTGCGCACCTCGGCACGTTCCCTGACAAGGTCTCTTGTTCGCGTTGGAGGCATACCGAGCCGTTCCATCACCCCGCGGAATTCGTCGTCCGCCAGATGATCGCCGAGCGCAATTAAATAAACCAACCACGGATCGAGATGTTCCCCGGTGAACTGATATTTCCACCATGACAACACGCTGGTGACACCCTCCACCAGCTCTCGTGTGCGCGGACCGAAGTTAAGTGCCGGATGGATCGCTTGATAGATCTGCAAGTCGGCCATGAGCTGGAGCGGCGCCAGAGGGTTCTTTTCCTCCAGGATATGAATAAGCTCATTCCGGAGCCGCTTGCCTTCGACTCGGTCGAAAACCTTCAATTTGACCGCCCGGCGCATGAGGCTCAGCGTATGCTTGCTAATGGTAAAGCCGAAACGGGTGCTGAACCGTATGGCGCGAAGTATTCTCGTGGGATCTTCCACGAAGGCGAGGTTGTGGAGCACCCGGATGATCTTCTCCTTGACATCCCGGCCGCCGCCAAAAAAGTCCAGCACCCGGCCCAGACTTCCCGGATTGAGGCTGACCGCAAGCGTATTCATAGTAAAGTCCCGGCGGTACAGGTCCCGCTTGATGGAACTCATCTCCACGGTCGGCAATGCGCCCGGCCGCGCGTAGTACTCGTGACGCGCGGTGGCCACGTCAATCTTGAAGCCGTCCTCGAAGAGTAAAACCGCGGTCCGGAATTTCGTGTGACCTCGGACCCTGCACTGCGGAAAGCGTTTCGCCAGAGTCCGCGCAAAGAAGATCCCGTCGCCTTCTACCACCAAATCTATGTCGAGATTATGGATCCTCAGAAAAAGATCTCTTACCGCCCCTCCCACGAGGTATACCTGCTCCCCGCGACTCGCGGCAACTTCGCCCCCGGCAAGGAGGATCTGATAGATCCTGCGCGGGAAGTGCTCCTCAAGAAGCTTTCGCACATTCTTGCTCCGCGAACGACCTGACGGAAACTCATCCGCGCTCGTCGCATCCTGAGCGCGAGGCAAGCGCAAGTGCTCAAGCAAATCGCTGCGGCTGATCACTCCGACAAGCTCCCCCTGATCCATGACCGGAACCAGCCGATTGCGGCCTTCGACTGAAATGCGCGTCACCTTTTCTATCGGGTCGGTCACCTCGACAACGACCACATCGGGGTCCATGAAATCTTTGACAGTGACGGATTCGAGCGCGTGATGACGTGCCCGCTCAACAGCGTGCCGGTGCACGATCCCGAGAATGGTTCCGTCCACGAGCACGGGCAGAGAGCTGACCTGATACCGCGTAAGCATTTCGGCCGCTTCGTCAAGGGTTTTGTCCGGCGCGATCGTAATCACAGGACGACTCATGATCTCACCGGCCTCCTTTTTGGGACGGACCTTGTCGTGGACAAGTTTAATAAGCTTTTCCCGCGCCTCAAAGAGCGACAAGTCTCGTATGGTCGCGCTCGCCGCTGTCGAGTGTCCGCCACCACCGAATTCTGCGGCCACTTCGCCCGCGTTTACTTCTTCGATCCGACTACGTCCTACAAGATGTACTCGGCCTTCCATCCGCACGAGCGCGAAGATGGCGTCCAGATTCTCCATGTCTCTATATTTGTGCACCAGGAGAGCGACATCCCCCACATACCCCTGGGTGGTAGCGGTGGTTATGACCACCTCCACGCCCCCGATGTTGACGACCTCAGAGTCTTCGATCAGCTGGTAGAGTACCTCGATTTGAGCTTTCGTAAGATCGCTGCTGAGCATGTCGGATACCACGTTCACGTTCGCTCCCTGCTCCATGAGCCACCCCGCTGCGTGCAGGTCTTCCACGGTAGTCGAGGAATACGTGAACGAACCCGTATCTTCGTAGATCCCAAGCGCGAGAACCGTCGCTTCTTCGGATGTGAGCTTGATATCTCGCTCGCGCAGCTCCTTTACCAGTATGGTAACAGTTGAGCCGGTCTCGCGAATGACTTCGAAATGGCCCTTAATGTCGTCTTCTGCGTCAGGGTGATGATCGTAAAGGTGTATCTCGACCTTGCCCGAATTCACCAATTCCGCGAACCGGCCGATTCGGCTCTTCTGCCGGGTATCCACCACGATGAGGCGTTTTACGGAATCGAGGTCGATGTCCTTGGCCCGCTCTATTGAGAGAATATAGAGCGTGGACTCCATGAAGAAGTTGCGAACGTTCTTCTCCTGAGAGCCCGGAAACGCTACCACCGCTTCAGGGTACAGGCGCTTGGCCGCGACCATGGAGGCAAATGCGTCGAAATCCGCGTTCAGATGTGTGGTAATTACGTCCATGTCGGCATCTTATCAGGATCGGCGGTGCTGTGAAAGGTACAAAGCGCTCGCCAATCGTCTTCCGTACATGAGGTAAGCATGCGATTCAGGCCGGGCAAAGAGAGATCACGCTCGGTCAACGACGGCAGGCTGGTATTCTGATATAGCGGGGTGGTTTTTCCCGTCTGAAGAGCACGAGTCCTGTCCGATCACCGAGGCAAGCCTTCGCTACGATAGCTGTGACCAGTTCCCGGACTATAACGGAACGGACGCAGCGCGGAAGTCATTGCAGTTGACAACCGGCGAAGAAGACTTGTACTATGCGCTGGATGCGACCGGCGGCTCGGCCGGTGAATTTTCCGGGGCACTCGATTGCCGGCCCGTACGAGTAATCTTTGCCTCGCTCAACGGTCTCTTGCGGAATCTCCGGAAGCCCTTTTCTCATGAAGTGGAAGCCGGAGATTTCGCCGTACGACGGTATGGAATTTGCCATGATCTTTCAGAATATCCCTGTGCTCGACGGAAACGAGAAGAAATACGTGGTGGATTGCCTCGACACCAACTGGATCTCCTCAATGGGGAGCTATATCGGGGCGTTCGAGCAAGCATTTGCAGGCTACTGCGGCTGTGCGCACGGCGTGGCGTGCAGCAATGGCACTGCGGCCATCCATCTCGCGCTGGAAGCGCTCGGCATTGGTTTCGGCGACGAAGTGATCGTGCCGGATTATACGCTCGTCGCGGACTCCAACATGGTAATTCTGGCCGGCGCCAAACCCGTGTTCGTCGATGTGGACAAGGACACCTGGTGCATCGATCCCGACGCGGTGGAAAAAGCGATCACGCCCAGAACTAAAGCCATTATCGCGGTCCACATGTACGGCCACCCTTGCGATATGGACCGACTCATGGAGATCGCCAAGCGCCATTCACTCCTCCTGATCGAAGATGCCGCTCAAGCACATGGGACCGAATACAAGGGGCGCAAAGCAGGCAGCTTCGGCGATGCCGCATGCTTCAGCTTTTATGCGACGAAAACCCTCACCACTGGTGAAGGGGGTCTGGTCCTCACCAACGACCCGGACATCGCTGAACGTTTGCGCATCATGCGGAGTCACGGCTTCGAGGGTGAGGGGCGTACGTACGTCCATCGCGTTATGGGCTTCAACTACAGGCTTACCAACCTCCAAGCGGCCATTGGACTTGCTCAGACAGAACGAATCGACGAGAAAGTCGCCAAGAAACGAGATATCGCGGCACGCTACCGCGAGCGCTTTGAAGGCTGTCCCAACATTACCATGCAAGTGGAAATGCCTTGGGCCGTCAGCTCTTACTGGAATTTCATGATTGTCCTCGAAGAAGGATTCGGTGCGACACGCGACCAAGTGATCGCCCACCTCGCGGAAAAGAAAATCCAGTGCCGTCTCCCTTTCAACAGCCTTCACCGGCAGCCGGTGTACACCGATGGGAATGACCCGCGCTACCCGGATACTTCCGGCGATTATCCGGTCACCGACAAGCTCAGCCTCAACGGAATCTCTCTGCCGTCCGGTTTGAGCCTCACGGAACGGGAGATCGATACCGTTGCCGAAGCAGTGCTGGAAATGAGGAGATGAACCCAGATGCGACCAGCCGGATCAAAAATATCCATTATTACCCCAACTTACAACGAACGCGAAAACATCATCCCGCTGATTCAGTCGCTTAAGGAGCACATTTCACCCCCTCGGGAAATCATCGTGGTCGACGACAATTCACCGGACGGCACTGCCGACGCGGTCGCGGCCCTCAACGACCCTGATGTGGTGCTCATTCGCCGCAAAGCACGCGGTCTTGCTTCCGCGTTCCATCGAGGTATTCTCGAGAGTACAGGTGACATCGTCTGCTGGATGGATGCGGACACCTGTATGCCGCCGCCGGTTCTCGCGAGGATGATCGACGTTCTTGATCAGTACGATATCGCCATCGGATCTCGGTATGCGGATGGGGGCTCGGACAAGCGCGCGCCCGTACGAGTGCTCTCCAGCCGCATCATCAACGGGTTCGCAAATCTGGTGCTCGGCGGCGGGATCAAGGACTACGACAGCGGCTTTGTGGCGCTGAAGCGGTCCGTATTCGACACCATCACCATCATTCCCTTCGGATATGGCGAGTATTTCATCGAGATGGTTTATGACGCGCATAGAGCAGGTCTCAAGATCAAGGAGATCGGGTACGAATTCACCGATCGCACGGAAGGGTTCTCTAAATCCATGCCGTCGCTGTGGTCCTTTCTAAGAACCGGTTTTCACTACGCGTTCCGGATCGTCTCGCTTCGTTTTCGGATTCTCCGCGGAGGCAATTAACATGGATCATCCCAACGGTACCAATCACGGCTGCAAACCTGTGGCTCCGACGTTTGTCCGCAAGGACGAGCGAGGCTTGTTTGTGGAAATCGTCAACGAAGGGCCTTGGGAGACCATCATTCACGGTTCCATGGCAAAAAATGCGGAGATGGGCAACCATTACCACCGTGAATGCCGCGCGTATTTCTATCTGATAAGCGGTCGGGCCAGGATCGCTGTTCGACATCTCATCGACAACAGCATGGACGAGGTCGAGCTTGTCGCGGGGCAAGGCGTATACCTGCTTCCGTTCGAGACGCACGTGATTCAATACCTTGAGGATTCCGATTTTATCCTCATGAAATCCTACCGATATCGGAACGACAACCCGGACATCTATCCCTGCAAGGTTGAACCGTGAATCCTGATGAATACCGCCGGATGCGGACCTGTGAGGAGCAATTATGGTGGTATAGATCGCTCCACCGCTACCTTCTGCGGTTCGTTCCGGCGGCACGTGACTCGCGGGCAAGAGCGCTCGACATCGGCTGCGGCACCGGCGGCTTTCTCCGCCATCTTATGAGAAACGGTTATCAGGTGACCGGACTTGACGTCTCTCCACTGGCGATCGCGGAGCTTAACAAAGAGCCCGGCGCAACTGTCGGAGTCGTGGGCGATGCCAACAATCTCCCGTTTGAAAACTCTTCTTTTGACCTTGTTTGCTGCGTAGATGTTCTCGAATGCGAGCCGGTCGATCCTCACGCAGCGGTCCGGGAGGCCGTTCGGGTCATGAAACCCGGCGCTATGGGAATATTCCAAATGGCAGCACACCAGTGGCTTCTTAGCGAGCACGATCGCGCGGTACATTCGGTGCGTCGTTTCAACCGAAAGCAATTCCTCGGGCTGTTCAATGTGCCGCAGGTGAAGGTGCTCCACTCGTCGTACTTATTTTTTCTCTTGTTTCCTTTGATGGCAGTATGGAAGCTCCTCAATCCGCCGGCTCAACATGTAGATCGGGCACAGGCTGTGTCGGATGTGAAGCTGCCCAATCCACTCTTCAACCTGTTGCTGCAGCTGCCGTGCGCACTGGAAGCCTTGGTTCTGCCGTACTTGTGCCTCCCCGCGGGGACATCGGTCTTCGCGATGATCAGAAAGGAAGGGTGATTCTTGTTATGAGCCGCATGATCGACGTGCATCGCCGCTGCTGGTTCTGGTGTGCCGCATGACGGAACCACAACAGTCCTGGAGCCTTGGCGGCGGTCCCGGCACGCTGGTGTACGGGGTTTACGACCGACTGCGCCATGGAGTCAGCCGCAACTTGGTCAATTATTTCCTGAAAAGCGGGATTTCGATGCGCCGCGTGCTGGAAGCAGGTTCAGGACCGGGATTTACCACGTCGCTGCTTGCGTCGACTCCGGGGGTCAAATGCGCTGTGGCAGTGGATTTCGACGAGGAATCGCTCCGGGAAGGACGCAGGCGAGACTCGAGCCTCAAGGCCGCGGCCGGGAACGTGTATACGCTGCCGTTTGCGGACGGATCGTTCGACTTGGTGTGGAACAGCAGTACTTTGGAACACCTGAGCAACATGGACACGGGGCTTCTGGAGATGGTCCGCGTATGCGCTCCCGGCGGTCACGTATTTGTCGGGGTTCCGTATCGTTGGGGGCCGTTGTTCTTCCAGCCGTTTTTGAAAGGCACGCGCGCCGGCGAGTGGCTCGGACCAGTATTTACAACGCACTGGCTGGTGAGCTGGTTTTTCGCCGCGGGACTGAAGCCCAAGAGCACGCACTTCTATTTCTGGGGCTTTTTCGTCGGAGTCCTGGGCAAGAAGCTTGAAAAAGCCGGTCGCGGAACTGTTTCGAAACGTGGTGCCCGTCACGGCTTGAATCGAAAGAAGTGAAGCGGCACTTGACATGACCCCGCGCACCGTGTTAGTTTTTCAAGGCTATGGGGATGTAGCTCAGCGGGAGAGCACCGCGTTCGCAACGCGGGGGTCGAGGGTTCAAATCCCTTCATCTCCACCAAAGAATTCAAGAAGTTAGGTCATGCGGCAACATGACCTTTTTCTTTGGAAATCCCATTTTGCCCCCCTCCTGCACCCCCGTGGATTATCCGATAGCACTATTTTTCCTCACGGGGGACAAAGACCCAGAAGGGTTATCAACGGAATCTTTAAAATTAGGTTGTAAATTCTGTCTAAGCCCAAATAATGACACTGGTTTTGAATTGATTTCAGAATAACCATGGTTTACGGTCAAGTTATCGATGGCATCTATGAACTCTTCATCAGACATCCCTCCATATCGTTGACTCGGAGGAAGCTTCCCGTCAAGATACCCGTCAGCATCAGCATGTCCACAAATCCTCTCAGAAATAACTTCGGGTATTCCAGAGCGCCTACAGTTGGCCTTGAACGTATGGCGAAGGTCATGAAAGGAAAAGCGAGGGTTGGGGTTCAGCACCTTGAGGTGTACCCCTTTGTCAAGACAAAAAATGATCTTTTTTAAGGTGGAAAAGTACTCCTTGTTCGCGAGAGAATGTTGTACTGTACCGCAC
>JAIWNO010000298.1 GCA_020216785.1 Desulfomonile sp. | reverse complement strand
GCTCATACCGGATGAACTTTACGTCCTTGTCTGAAGCCTCCCGGTAATAATCTTCGTTGAATCCATAGGTTCTCATGTCCCGAAAGAGAATGTAAATGTCCATCTCGGGATTAGCCTCTTTCAGCTTCAATGCGTTCTTTACCGACTCACTGCAACACAGCCGACTGCAGTAATTCCTTTCTTCATTCCTGCACCCTACGCATTGAATCATCACGAGACTTGTTGCATTAATTACGTTTTCGTCTCCGTTCGCGATCCGTTCCTCCAACTCGAGGTGCGTCATCACCCTATCATCTTCTCCATAGAAGTATTCGGTGGGTGTGTACAAATCGGCGCCTATAGCAAGAACCGCAGCTCCATGCTTAATTTTTGTGAATCCTCTTTCAGACTTCACTGAAGTCACGAAATTCCCGACGTAACCTGTAGCATCCGTGATTTTCGCGTCATGATAGACATGAATCAAAGGATGCTGATAGACTTTCGCTATCAAGTCACGCAAGTACTGCTGGACATCCAGCCCATCCAGCGTTGAGTGGATCTTTCGTGCTGTTCCACCAAGCTCTGAACTCTTTTCCACCAAGTGGACCTCATGGCCTTGCTTGGCAATGGAGAGGGCACAATTCATCCCGGCAATGCCTCCGCCGACGACCAGCGCCGCCTTGTCCACCGGTAGGTCAAATTCCCGGAGGGGCTCCAGCCGGGAAGCTCGTGCAACGGACATCCGTATGATATCCTTAGCCTTTTGTGTAGCTTCCTCCTTTTCTTTCGAGTGTACCCAGGAGTTATGTTCTCTGATATTCGCCATTTGGAAGTAATATTGATTAATTCCCGCCTCCCGCAGGGTGTCCCGGAACAGTGGCTCAAGGGTCCTCGGGCTGCAAGCAGCGACAATCACCCGATTGAGTCCCTTTTCCCTCGTCATGTCGGATATTTCTTTGGCAGAGTTCGTAGCGCACGAAAATAGCTGCTCTTGAGCGTGGACAACATTCGGAAGCGTCTTGCAGTACTCTACCGTTTCAGGAACATTGACTATTCTTCCGATATTAGCCCCGCAATGACACACAAACACCCCTATTCGCGGCTCTTCCTTGGACACATCTCTCTCGGCCGGATATTCCCTTTCTTTCGCAAGGTTTCCTCGCCTGTAGTCAAGAAGCTCGCCGACCTGGGAGCCCGCGCCGCTTGCGCTAAAGACGGATTCGGGAATATCGACGGGGCCTTGGAAGCCTCCACTCACAAAAATACCCGGTCTGCTCGTTACCATGGGATTGACGGGGTTGATCTTACAAAAATTATGACCATTCAGTTCAATGTTAAATTTGTCCGCTATGGATTTGACGTTCACAGGAGGATTCAGTCCAACGGACAGCACCACCAAGTCGAACTCTTCTTCTTTTACACCGTCTTCGGTTGTGGAATATCTTACCGTGACATTCTTGGTTACCGGGTCCTCTCTCACGATGGAGGTGTAGCTTCTGATAAATCGGACCCCGGAAAGCTTCTCCGCGCGCTCAAAGTATCGCTCAAAGTCCTTCCCGTAGGAGCGAATATCGTTGTGGAATATTGCACACTCGGCCTCGGGGTAGTGATCTTTGGTCAAAATCACCTGTTTTTGTGTGTAGGTGCAGCATACCGCCGAACAATAGCTGTTGTCGCCCGGAGTGACCCGTCTCGAGCCAACGCACTGAATCCAAGCCACCTTATGAGGGTGCTTTTGATCGGAAGAGCGCAGTATCTCCCCTTGGTAGGGCCCCGTCGAGGACAACAGCCGCTCATAATCCATACTTGTAACGACGTTGACAAACTCCCCGTAACGATATTCCTTCTTCACTCTTGGATCGAAGGGCTCAAGGCCCGCCGACAGAATAATCGCCGCGACCTGTATCTCCTTCTTTTCCGCCGTTTGGTTCAGATCTATTGCGTTGTTCTTGCATACTCCCTCACAGATGCGGCATTTCTTTTCTTTCAGGTAAAGGCAGCTTTCATCGATATATGCGATCAGCGGAATCGCCTGAGCAAAGTATATGTGGACGGCTTTATTCTTTGATATTTCCTGATTATACTGATCCGGGTATTTTACCGGGCAATATTCCACACAGGTAGTACAACCCGTGCACTTGTCCTCGAGGATATACCTTGGCCGCTTGGTCAGGGTTACCATGAAGTTTCCCACTTCTCCTTCCACACTGTTTACTTCAGTGTAGGTGAGGACCTCTATATTGGGGTGCCGGCCGACCTCGACCAGCTTTGGTGACAAAATTCACATGGAGCAGTCATTGGTCGGAAAAGTCTTGTCCAGTTGGGCCATATGGCCGCCGATGCTCGGCCCCTTTTCAACCAGGTAGACCTTGAACCCTGCGGTGGCAAGATCAAGAGAGGCTTGAATGCCGCTGATTCCTCCACCAACAACCAATACGTCTCCATAATTACCGTCTAGGAAGTTCTTGGACATCTCTTCTCCAACCTGTTCTTTTTGCTCTTGCTGTGACCTCGTCGACCGCACTCGCGGCTGTCGGAAGCCGGAGACCGGCGGCAGTCCGAACCGTGCCGCTCTGGTGCGGACTCAAGCAAATTATTTAGTCCAGATCCAGCTGCACTTTACATTGATTACATTTCATTGCACCGCGAAAAAGCCTATTGCCGCATTCCGGACATACATACCGGGCCTCTTCGTCTCGCACCCATTTTTCAGTACCGAATTCACGCCGATATGGGACGGCTCGAAGAATTACCTTCTTGCCGACAACCATAGAAAAGTTGTCAATGTAATCACAGGGAAATTCATCACATTGATGACACCCGGTGTACCCTTTCTCTTGTGTACATTTTTTTATCTCACACCGGCGGCAATGCATAAACTGTTCGTCCGATAGACAGCCACGGCACCGAATGTCTTCAATTGTGAGATTTTCACTGTTGGGCAGTGTGCCCTTGCCGCGGGTTCCTCCCTTGTAAAGGTTCACCAGCCGTTCCTTCAGTTTAGTGTTATTGTCGCGGTGAGCAATATAAATGGCGCAGACACCGCAATAAAGGCCGCAGGGAGAAAGGAAATCGGGATTCATCGCCATGGCTTCCGTCCTGATGTCTCAGTAACATGCATACGCAACACCGGGCCTTTCGGTTCCCTAAATCACTTCCTGGATTATCTCCGTGAGGTCCTTCACTTCGATCTTTTCGGCAACATTCATAGTCACCCTGCTGTCTTCAAGCATGGTAATGCAATAAGGGCAGGAAGTAGCCAGCACCTCGGCATCGAGACCAAGGGCCTGCTCTATCCTGAGATCGCAGAACCTCTCGCCCTTCTGAGTTTCCATCCAAACTCTGCCGCCCCCGCCACCGCAGCAAAGACTGTCGGAGCGGGACTCAGGCATTTCGCTCAGCTCCAGACCCGGTATCTTCTCTAAAACGCCTCGCGGCTCATCAAATATGCCGTTATGTCGCCCCAGGTAACAAGGGTCATGGTACGTTACTTTCTTCGGATAATCCTTCTTGAGCGCAAGCCTTCCCTCATTCAGCAAATCGAACAGGTACTGAGAGATATGAATCACCTCAAAGTCCACCCGAAATTCCGGATACTCATTCTTGAAAGTATGATAACAGTGCGGCGAGGACACCAGTATTTTCTTGACGCCGTTATCGATGAAGGTTTTGATGTTTTCTTTGGCCAGACGCTTGAATAATTCCTCATCGCCGGTCTTGCGAATGCTTTCTCCGCAGCAGTTTTCCTTGGCGCCGAGGATACCGAAGTCCACCCCTGCCGAGTTGAGAATACCCGCCGTGGCTTTCGCGACTTTCTTCAATCTCGGGTCATAGCTGAGATAACACCCTGGAAAATAGAGAATTTCCATGCCTTCGGTGAACGGCTTTACTGAAAGGCCTTCCGCCCAGGCCCCTCTCTTTTCCCGAGCTTCACCGAAAGGGTTTCCCTGACCAACGAGGCCGGCGTTAATCGTACGAACGGTCTTGACAGGGCCAGGAAAGACGCCATATTCGTTCGCAATCCTGCGCAAAGCCACCCCGGATTCGATCTGTCTTACATCCCGGGGGCACTGCTGAGGACATCTTCCGCACGTCGTACAACGCCAGATGTCTTCGCTTTCGATCTCAGTCAAGCCAAACGTCGCTTCACGGACAAGCTTCCGCATACTGAATGTTCTGACCCTGTTCCAGGGGCAAACAGTGTCGCATAACCCACATTGGAAGCACCTTTTAAATGCGTCTCCACCACTTGCCTTGATGACATCGATGATCTCTTTATAGGGGGTTACGATCTCCACCGTTTTCCTTCCTCTTCTTTCAGCCTGGCGCTTCAGCTCCTCTTTGCCGCCGCCATCCGGGAAATGGTATCCATAACCTTCTCCAGGCCATACTTGTCGATCATGGATTCCAGCCCTACCTCTACATCTTCCACCTTCACGTCCTCTTCTACTTCCTCTTCTCTTTCTTCGTAGATCAGCGCGTCATTCAAACACCACTGAACACACAAGGGTTTTTCCTGAGGCGGATCGTCTTCGCACATGTCGCATTTGAGAGGAAGTTTCGAATCGGGTTCCTTGAAGGCATCCCTTGATGGGCAAGAAGCTCTGCAGAATCCGCACTCGTCGTATTCTTTTCCATCAATGACGTACTTGTCTCTGCCCATACATTCTGCGGGTGTGTACTCGCCGGCATAGACGGGAAGATATATGTCTCTCAGCGGATCACGAATCAGCCGAATACGAGACCTTGCCGGATTATTGCTGCTGTACTGCGGCGTTGCATGAAACGCTGAGCATATCATCTCACACGCTCTGCAGCCGTTGCACTTCTCCACATCGATCGTTATGGATTTAACTATTTTCTTCTT
Source organism: Desulfomonile sp. (assembly GCA_020216785.1). Classification (GTDB taxonomy): domain Bacteria; phylum Desulfobacterota; class Desulfomonilia; order Desulfomonilales; family Desulfomonilaceae; genus JAIWNO01. Next base: position 8,126 of record JAIWNO010000298.1, on the reverse strand, counting down.
TTTCTCGCCCATGCCGGTAACCCCTCTACACTCAATTCTTTGCTGTTTCCGGAGAAGCATCTTCGGAGGGAGCGCCTTCGCTATTTGAATAGATTTCTCTTCTTTCGAACTCTTCGAATACGTAATCCAAGCCCAAGTCAAGCAAAGTCTCTTTGGTGGGAATACCCTGCTCGTTCCATCCTTTTAGTTTGTAATACGCATCCAGAAGCTCCTTCTCGAGCTCGGGAAATCTTTTCTTCCAATGGTTCTCCGGGGGCTTGTCGTCTTTTCTCCTCATGCCCCTTCCTATGTTAAAGGCTCTGATCAGGGTCCGGTATCTCTTGGCCGCTTTCGTCAACGTTTCCTCATCCATATCGATCCCGGCACCGGCAGAGATGAATTTCGGGTAATTGTGTATATGATATGGGGGTTTCAAAGGGAATGATGACAAACCCGCGCACATCCCGAGCGCATCATCGATGTAGTGCATCCTCTCTTGCCAGTCGACGATATCACAACACATGTCAACAGTAGGATAGTATGGCATTGACTTTTCCCCGCGCGGTTCCCAGTCCAAAAGGATTTGCTTAAACTTTTCATCAGGAACCTGGAACCAGTCCTTGACAAACGCTTCTCTCTCCTCTCTGGTTGGGAATGGCGCTTGAGGGAACTGCCCCTCGATCTGGGTAATGTTTATCTTCTCGCCGGTAGCATACATCAGGAAGTAAATAGGGTTCAGCATCGACAGCTTGAGAGGAAGCTGCTCATGTTTCTTGATGTTGTTATGAGCAAAGGCCTCCGCGCCCTTGCCAATCTGTTTAGCCGCCCAATACGTCCCATTGGCCAAAACGTCTCCGATTCCTTCCCGACGGACGATTCGGTCAAGCAACCAGTAAAATCTTCCCTCATTGTCGGCCGGCATTCCCGGAAAATCATCGTCAGTCAATATACCGTTTTCGTAAAGCTCGAGGGCAAAGGCCATGACTTGCGGGGTCGAGAATCCATCGACTCCGTACTCTGTGGCTCTTTGGGCAATCTCCAAGCCAAACGCCAGGTCTGAGTAGGCTGCCATGGTGTAAGTGAGCTTCGAGAAACATTTCATCATGTATGTTGGAAGCCCCGGAGGAGTAATGGTTGCACCGCACTTCATGGGACAGTTGTAACAACTGATCAACCGTGTTCGCATACTATCCAGAGTTTCCGCCCACTGCTTTGCGATTTCGTCGTTCCAAAAACCCTTTCGACGAACCCGTGAGTTACCCCACATGAAATTTTCAGTATGCCATTTTTCATCATGGATTTTCATCTCTTGAGGCGATCCAAGACCGGCCAGGATGGGCATAACACCCGGAATCGGGTTTTCATTCCGAAACTTGATATATTCCAGCACCTCTTTACAGAGCGCCATGAACTCAGCAGGCCGGGCGACATTGATGTCCTTTGTTCCCCGAACGGCGATTGCCTTGAGCCCTTTGTCTCCCATGACCGCACCTATGCCGCCTCGACTGGCACTGGATCTTCCCTGTTCGATGGAAGCGAAATAGACTCTGTTTTCTCCGGCCATGCCGATCGAAGCTACCTGGGCATGCGGCTCTTTCAATTCCTTTCGGATTAGCTCGGCAGTTTCACCCGAGCCTTTGCCTTTCAAATGAGAAGCATCCCGGATTTCCACTTTGTCGTTGTTTATCCAAAGATATACCAGATCAGGAGATTTGCCTCGAAAGATCACCTTATCATAGCCGGCATACTTCAATTCCGGCGCCCAAAATCCTCCCATCATTGAGAATGCCATTAACAAGGTTTGAGGCGAGACGGTAGAGACAATGGTACGATTGCAGCCGGGAGCAGGTGTGCCACACAGAAGGCCGGCGCTGAAAATTAAAAGATTATCGGGAGAAAAGGGCTCAACTTCGGGAGGAACCCGTTCCCACAAAATCTTGGCATTAGTACCCAAGCCGCCAAGATAAAGCTCGGTATCTCGTGGGTCGGTCGCCACCCTCTCTATGCTTCCTCTTGTCAGATCGATTTCCAGATTATACCCTGTCTCTGCGTATCTCATCTTTCCTGCCCTTGCCCAGGCCCGTGTACGGGCCCAAAAGGTTTTGTTGACCGAGACTCGGTAACGCCTTTAGTACGAATCTAACTTATATATCGTGGCCTGTCAAGACTTTTTTGCGGGCCGGTCAAAAAAGATTTTATCCTGACCAGCAGCCGCTTTCCTGCCTATTCTGAGCCGAATGCCGGTGATTGCCGGCAACGAGGCTGCAAAATCTGCAGCGTCGCCCGGCTCCCGCCCCGAACGGCCGAAATCATGACTGAAACTCCGTTCTGCCGGATGCCGTGAAATGCGGAGAAGCGTCACCAAAAGCTGGACTTGAGTATTGACAACGCTGCTTTCATTATCCTTGCATCCGGCAGCCGCAAGCCGCCGGCGCGGTTACTGCAGGTTCAGGGCCATTACCCGGAAACGTCGGAGTCACATGGTGCCCGCGTTGCCGCGCTTGGGCCGCAAGAGCCTCCGATAAAGCTGTGCACCCGTAAGCCCTCCTGAGCCTTTGCCTAGAAGTTGGCCAATTCTTCCACAAGCCGGTTGGGAACAACCGGGGATCCCTGATAAAGCGTTACACTCCGATACCTTACACACGACTCACGCAAAAAAAATCTTGACTCTTTCTCATATGAGTGATATTCGGTTTTAAGCTAAGGCAGGCTGATAGTTGTATCAGCCCGTGGAGTTTCTGTATGGATTCTACCGGATTGCCCGGAACCGCCGTCAAAAGGGCATCCTTCGCCAAACGAAGGAGCCCTTCCGCAGATAAAAAGCGACAACTTATCATAGAATCCGCGGAGCGGATCTTTGCCACCCGGGGGTTTCACGATACGACTATCGCTGATATATCTAATGATTCCGGAGTACATGAGGCATCCATCTTCCAATATTTCAAGACTAAAGAAAATCTGATCGTTACCGTCCCGGAAAGGCACCTTAAGGAGACCCTGGCAGGGATCACCGAGCATCTTCAAGGAATGAAGGGAGCCGAGCCCAAGATCAGGAAGCTGCTTTGGCATCAGCTCCGGGACCTCTCGGTTAATAAGAATTACACCTCGATTTTGTTGCGTGAACTCCGGACGCTGCCTGCTTTCTACCAATCCCCGGCATATGAAATGATCCGAAAATACAGCGCCTTTGCCGCTGAGGCCATTCGCGAGGGGATACGGGACGAGGAAGTTGATGCTGGGATAGAGGTTATTCTTGTTCTCGAGATGATTTTTGGCGCGATTGACAGCATTGTTTTGCGGTGGCTTTTTTTCGGCGATCCCTACGATCCCAATGAGGCTGCCGACGCTCTGTGCTCGTTAATAAAGGCAGCCATATGGAGGCGCGAGCAGCCGACCACAAATGAAAACGGCGATGAGCCAAGCCGTGGAGAGCTAAGACGACGTACGATAATGAAAGTCGCTTCGGAGGTCTTCGGCAAAAAGGGTTATGGTGGCGCCACCATCTCCGAAATAGCCGGCAAAGCAGGCATAGCAGAAGCCTCCATTTATCAATATTTCAAGAGCAAAGAGCATCTCCTCCTTTCTGTCCTGGGCACTTGGTTCATCGAATTAGCTGATGAATTGGAGCGTGTTTTTTCCGGGGCATTGAATCCTTACGAACGCCTCCTATACTTGCTGAGAAGGTGGGCTTTGGATTTTCAGATTCGAGAATGGGAGACCCGCGTCTTGATACTGGAATTGTACAGGAATCCCAAGTTCTATGAATCACAAGAATATCGGAACACCCGGCACTTTTGGCAACTCATAAGATCTACCGTGGAAGCAGGACAACAGAGCGGCCATTTCCGAAAGGATTTTGAAATCAGCTATTACTTGCATCTCGTCCAGGGCGCCTTCGAGCACGAGGCGCTCGCTCGCATGATGCTGTCGAAAAAGCAGCCAACCATCGCCAGGACGGAACAAATGATCCACCTTCTGCTCAGAGCTATAAAGGCGTGATGTCGGTGGTTGGGGGTACTGTGGTCAGAGCATCTGTAAAGAGCTTTTCCAGAAGACATTCTCGTGTCGGCCCGTTGCCGCGATGGGAGCGGTACCCGCACCGTTCAAGGGCAAAGTCCATGCCCCCGGGCAAGTCTGTCCACAAGTTTGAGTAAAGCAGGAATCCGGTGGGCTCCATGCATCCGCCCGACGTGCTTCGCGGCTTCTAACGGGTCTATTCCTATTGAGCTTACGTACAGTGGCTTCCTGCTTCGCCCTCGATATACGGGGACGGCATGTGCCGCGTTGACAAAACGGCTCTTAGCCACGCCCACGACCGAGATCTCCCCGTCAAATGCCTGGAATAAGTGTGCTCCGAGGCCCGGCTTCGCGTCAGGGCTGAGCCACACGTATCCGTCAACGATCACTGTATCGAACGCCTCGGGCATCTTCGTCAAGACCTTGAGCAGACAAGGAAGTTCTCTCTTGTAGAACCTCCCGGCCTCGTACGGTGCAGTGTCGGCAACGATTTCCATAACTTGCAGAGTTGTCTGCTCCGAGTCCCAATCTTCGAAGAGAATGCCGGCGGCCCTAGCCCCTTTTGGGCCATAATGGACATCCAAGGCTGCGATCATGGACTGCTCATAGGGTGACACGTTCCAGGGCTCAAGGGTTGTTGCTCTGAAGTCATATCTTATAGGGTGCCGCTACTTTCTGCCATGAGTTAAATGCCCCCCGGCAAAGCTGGGGGCATATTCCTGTTAGCCCCCCAAAGGGGCAGTTGAAGAGCGCCCTGAAGGGCGCATCGGGCGTACTGACTCTGGCCTGTGTGCTTACTCGTGGGAGATGCCGCTCCGTGGGAAACTCCTGAGCGCTCTCTTGGTCCAGAGACAGCATTCCCGCAAAGTTTTGAGCGCATGCCCGGCCATTCCTCGGACCGGTCATGGATTCGGGGCTGGTCATTTCTGGCACTGCCGGTCGCTACTGCAGCACACGGTCAAACCTTGGCGAGTCACCCCGGCAAAGCCGGGAGCTTACCATTTTCTGGTTATGCTGCTTTGCATAACAAGAATCGCTGCAACACAGCATGTATACGCCGGTAGCGTCGGCATTTTGCCGTTATTCATTAGGGCGTTTTAAGGAGCACTGCCATAGCATCCGTGTCATGAGAGAGAGCATCAAGCACTGAGTCCCATCTGCCGGAACACCAGGGCCGCCATCTTCAACAAGTTGAGCCCAATCTGCGGATACACACGCATTATTTCGTGAAACTGACTTTGAGGCAGAACAAGGACCTCCGCGTCCTGCGTCACAACCGACGTATTTGCCGGAGGAACATGAGCAAACATTGGTACGAAGTTCAGAGATCCATCTTTCTCGATCGTCCTAACTTCCTTCTGTTCCGGGGTATCGTAATCGTGGTAGATCGTTATCTGGCCGGAAACCACTAAATATATTGATGGGTTGTCTTCTCCCGACCGGATGATGACATCACCGGCGCGTAGCGATTCATGCTTTGCGATCGAGGCCACCGCGTGGAGTTCCCTTATCCCCAGTCCTTCAAAAAGAGAAAACATCTTGAGTTTATTGACGATATCGATAATTTCCGGCATGGGGGCCTCCCTTCCCGTTGCTCTGGCTGAAGCATATTCCGCAACTTGACGAACCAGAGGGTCGTCGTCTTCTCGTCGTGATTCGATCACGGGAATTAGCGCCTGATTGGGCAGAAGATCCGCCATCACATATACGGCTAACAGCCGCGTGACCCGGTCTGCCGAGTGGGCCAGCAGGCCCAGCAGCCGCTCCAAATCATCCTTCACCACCAGGTTGAAGAGCTTGCGCCCCTTTTCAATCTTTTCGCTCAACGGCACATCGTCGATGAGGGGCAGCAGGTACGGAAGATTCTGCCCTCGGATAGACGTTTCCACCAGCTCAATCGCCACGGAGGCGTTCTCGGATTTCAGGGATTGATACATGAGCCGCATGTCGGCATGGTACACCCACAGGCCATAGAACAGGAGGCTGAGAATCTCGTCATTGCGGGCCGTGAGGTGTTGTTTCAACATCTGGACGCTTTCGTACCCATCCAACTCCTGAAGTCGGCGAATGACAATCAGGTTCCCATACGCCTCCTCGACAGTTCTCCCGAAAAGGTGGGTCATTTCAAAGTAGCTGATTTTCGGCGACAATCGTATGACTTCGAGAATCGCCTGCTTTCCTCGCAGGCTGGCCTCCAAGAGAGAAGCCTCCAGAATCGTAACAATTTCAGCAGGAAAGGCAATCAGTGCCTCCATGGCGGCATTACGCACTTGGTCGTCCAGATCTTCCAGGCACTGGATAAGCTTTTTCGCGGCGCGCATGTCCGGATTCGCGGAAAGAGCAAGAGCAGCTTCCGCCCGCACCGAAGGATTCGGGTCACCCAGCAACGTTATGGCCATATCCGGCGGCATCCGAGCGGGCTTGGCTTCTTCTTCCACCTTCTCGGAGGGAATCAGGTCCGTTGCAGCGGATTCGAGCCCTATCGGCGCACCGCCTGCGTCAAAGGTCTGCACCGCCTCAATTTGATCGTAATCGATCTTGTCCACCACAATGACTTGCTTGAGAATGCGCTTGTATTCCTTTCGAAAAAGCAGTGTCTCAAAGACCCAGTACGCGGCCAACACCGTCGCGATGTAAGCGAGGTCCTGCACATCCATCACGGGTTTAAGGATAATCATAAGGAGCGATCCGGCCAACATACCGATTTTTAACACCGTCCCCCGGATGAACGAGCGGCTCCACGCTACGAGCGCCTTTGGAATCACGTTGAACAGGATTTTGTTAACCGGCCCGGCGATCGCCCTCTGTATGAGGATCAACGTAAACTGACCGTACGCGGCCACGTAAATGTTGAAGAAAGCGGTGAGAGCGCCGAATACAATGGCGAAATTTACAGGCTGAACCAGCGAGGCGTTCGGGAGGCCCATTGTGGAGTAAAGGCGCCCTACGAAGAATAGAATCAAAAACGTCGCGAACGTCGTCGATCCCCGGAATATGCTGAGAAACGTGATAAGGCTCTGCTCAGACGCGAAGCTGCTGTTGGAAATAACGCTGAATTGGTACGAGAATATCGGTAGCAGAATATTGGGAATAAGCCCGCAAATAATGAGAAACCGCACGATCGGGTATTGCCTCATAAGGGCCGGAACCTCTGCAAGACGCTTCCGATCCGGCTCTTTCGACGCAATTGCCTTCTTGGGCTTGGTCTCGCCTACTATGCCCCGTGCGGTAGCGCTCATGAACAGGCCGGTAAGAAGGAAGACCAGCGAGAAAACCAGGAGAGCGGCGTCTTCGCCGATTCCGTAGGTGATCGGTCTGGTGAGAAAGCTTCCCACCGTAGTCCCTAGCACCTGCGCGGCGGTCACCAACGGAAAAATCCTTTTACCTTGCCGTGCATCAAACAGGTCGCCCGCAATGTTCCAGAGATACACGAGTTGAATAGCATCCAGCAGCCCCATGAGCTGGTAAAGGACCGGATACACGATAGTGAATTTGCCCTTGACCATAAGCCAGCACAGAATTGCCCCTGCCGCGTATGCGAAAAAGACGAGGATCATCAGATACGAATCCGAAGACCGCCGTGCCAGCCGATCCGCGTACGCCAGTACGACCATGGTCAACAGTGCGCTTATAACAAGCATCCACGGGATGTAGTCCGGTCCGTACCGCTTTAGAAAGGCCGTGTCCACATAGTTTCGGAATATGGCCGTGACGAAGAAGACTGCGAAAAAAATGACAGCGAGCCAGACAAAACGAGAGAATTCGTGCCCGTAGACCTTCAGATACTTCTCCAAGAGATGCTTCAAAAGATACTCCTTCTATCATCGCTAAAAGAGTGATAGCAAACTATCTCTCAGAGGGGAATATGCTTTTTCGGCTCAATCTTGTGTGCGTCTGTTGAAAGCCCGGCAAATGCTGCAACCGACGTTTTTTTACACTCAATAATATCCCGGATACTGCGGTTTTTCCAGATCTTCCCAACTGACCCCAAGCTTATCTTTGAAATAGGAGCCGAATCGTTCGAACAATTTGGCCCAGTGAGTCCTTCCCTGTTCCAGTTCCCTCAGGATTTCGGCCACAAGCTCGGGTAGTCTGTTCAGTTCTTCTTTGGGCAGGAATGAAACGGCGCC
>JAIWNO010000159.1 GCA_020216785.1 Desulfomonile sp. | reverse complement strand
CGAACAACTGGGCAGATCCTGCCGAAATGAAGGCTACGCTGCGTCGGCTGTACGATGGGTCCATGCGCGGTCGTACAATGTACGTCATCCCGTACAGTATGGGACCCACCGGCTCGCCCATCGCGAAAATCGGCGTTGAGATCACCGACTCGCCGTACGTCGTGGCAAACATGCACATTATGACACGTGTAGGTACCGAAGTTCTGGACGTTCTAGGTGCCAATGGTGAATTCGTTCGAGGCCTTCACTCGGTGGGTGCGCCGCTGGACCGCAGCCAACCGGATGCGCCGTGGCCGTGCAATGCGAGCGCGAAGTACATAACACACTTCCCCGAGACACGGGAGATTTGGTCGTACGGTTCGGGTTACGGCGGTAATGCCCTCCTGGGCAAGAAGTGTCATGCACTGCGCATTGCCACGGTTCAAGCGAGAGATGAAGGATGGCTCGCGGAGCATATGCTTATCCTCAAAATGACGAGCCCTGAAGGACGGGTGTTCTACATAACCGGAGCATTTCCGTCTGCCTGCGGAAAGACAAATCTCGCAATGCTCATTCCAACAGTCGCTGGATGGAAGGTCGAAACCATCGGCGACGATATTGCGTGGATGAAATTCGGCGCGGACGGCCGCCTTTATGCAATAAACCCGGAGGCGGGCTTTTTTGGCGTCGCTCCGGGCACGAGCATGAAAACCAACCTTAACGCGATCCTCACTGCGGCCAAGAGTTCCATCTTCACCAATTGCGCCATTACTCCCGAAGGTGACGTATGGTGGGAAGGTATGTCCGATGAAGAGCCTCCCGAACTGATGGACTGGCTCCGGCGCCCATGGCAGCCGGGATGTGGTCGTACCGCCGCGCATCCCAACGCCCGCTTCACCACCCCTGCTAGGCAGTGCCCGGTCATCGCTCGCGAATGGGAAGATCCCAACGGCGTGCCGATCGACGCGATCCTGTTCGGAGGCCGCCGCGGGACAGTCGTGCCCCTGGTGACCGAGGCGTTCGACTGGCAGCATGGGACCTTCCTGGGTTCCATTATCAGCAGCGAGACTACCGCGGCCGCAGCAGGCAAGGTGGGCCAACTTCGACGGGACCCCATGGCCATGCTGCCATTCTGCGGGTATCACATGGGCGACTACTTCGCTCACTGGCTGAGGATCGGCTCCGGCGCCAACGCTTCGAAACTGCCCAAGATCTTCTACGTGAATTGGTTCCGAAAGGACAGTGAAGGCAGGTTCCTGTGGCCGGGATTCGGCGACAACAGCCGCGTACTCAAGTGGATCTGCGAGCGCGTCAGCGGGACCGCTCAGGCGGTGAACTCTCCCATTGGACGGCTGCCCGCGGCCGGTGCGCTCGATCTGGAAGGTCTGAACATCTCCTCTGCTGCAATGGAGGAGTTGCTCAAGGTTGACACTGAGGAATGGCTTGCGGAAGTCCCGCTCATAAGGGAACACTTCGCGCTGTTCGGTGACCGAATGCCTCGTGAACTCCCAGGCGAAGTAGACAAGCTCGAAGAGCGCTTGAAGAGCGGTTGCTGCCGATAGGCTGTAATACTCTTACGACTATGGTGTGTGTACGAGATCGCGCCCGGCTTCGGCAAACTGTCCCCTGTGATTGGTAGCGCCGGCCTCCGTGCCGGCGGACCACTACAAAATAAATCGACCATGGAGGACGAGCATCCGCGGATCATGTCAGGGAAAGGCTTTGGCGGCAATTCTCTCTGCGTTTTCATCTTTCGTTGTGGCGATTCTTCTCATGGGTGTGGGGGTGTGGTGTCACCGTCTCCATTTCAGCAGCCCCATAATTCCGCCTCTGAAGCCGAGAACCGCAGCCATGAAGATTGCGCCCATGACGAGGTTCCAGCTTTCCGTGTAATTGCTGATCACGTCACGCAAAAGAATGATTGCCACTGCTCCTAGGATAGGCCCTACGAGCGTTCCCATACCTCCGGTGATGGACATGACTACTACCTCGCCGGATGTGCTCCAGTGGAGAGCGCTCAGAGGGACAAAGTGAAGCAACAGAGCGTACAACCCTCCCGCGAGACCGGAAAAGAAGCCTGAAATGATGAACGCGATAAGCCGGAAGCGATCCACGTCATAGCCGATACTCATGGCTCGATTGTGGTTCTCCCGCAGGGCCTGTAATGTCTTCCCAAACGGTGAGTTCACCACGCGGAAAATAAGCGCCACCGATACCGCCACGAGCACAAGAACAAAATAGTAGAGGTTGATCTCCGGCCCGAGATCCAGGGGACCCAGCTGCGGCCGCGGCACTCCTTGAAGGCCGTCATCGCCTCCAGTGAGGCCGGTCCATTTGAACGCGATGAAATAAAACATCTGGGCAAATGCGAGAGTCACCATGGTGAAGTAGATGCCACGCCGGCGGATGCTGGCGTATCCCACGAAAAGCGCTGCGAGGGTACTTACCGCCAAGCCTGTGAGAAGTCCAAGCGGCACGGACGGATACATCTTGACGAGGAAGATCCCAGTCCCGTAGGCGCCGAGGCCGAAAAAAGCCGCATGGCCGAACGAGAGCATCCCCGCATACCCGAGGACAAGGTCGTACGATACCGCGAAGAGCGCAAAGATTAACACTTCGCTGGCAAGCGCCTGATAGGGCGCAATATGGGGGAAGAGCACGGCCATTGCGAGGAGTGCGCCGATCAGTATGGCTCTTGATCGGGATGACGTGTTCTCAGTCATGGAACGCTTCCCTGCCGAAGAGCCCGCGGGGTCTGATAAGCAGAAACACTGCCATGAAAAAGTAGATAAGTGTGTTCGCCATTGGCGGCCATACCATGACGCCGAGCGCTATGACCTCTCCGACAATGAGCCCTCCAAGGATTGAACCGCCGATACTGCCCATTCCGCCGATTACGACTACTACGAAGCAGTCGATGAGAAAATCCATCCCCATTAGGGGTCTCACGTTCTGAATCGGCGCTGCCAGAACACCCGCGACTCCGGCCAAGCCGGTGCCGAGTCCGACCACCAGAGTAATGATCCTCGAAATATTGATTCCCAGGGCGTCCACCATGCGCGGGTTATCCGTCCCGGCGCGGATGAGCGCACCAAGCCTCGTTTTCGAGAGAAACATCCATACGCCCACCGAGATGGCGACGGTCACAATGATGAGGAAAAGCCGGTACTTAGGATAATACATAAACCCGAGGTTGACCGCGCCGGACAGCGAATCAGGAGTTGGAAACGGCACTCCCATGCTGCCGAAAATGATGCGCACCACGTCTTGGAGCGCGAGCATGAGGCCAAAGGTGAAGAGCATGATGTAAAGCGGTGAGAGCGTGTACAACCGCCTAAGAAAGAGCATTTCACAAGCCGCGCCGAATACGGCCATGAGAACCGGCACCAAGGCGAGCGCGATCCAGAAGTTCGGGACCAAGTACGTGGTAATCGTGTACGCCACATACGCTCCGAGCATGAAGAACGCTCCATGCGCGAAATTGATGATGCCCAGCATCCCAAAAATGATCGACAGCCCCAGCGCCAGCAGCACGTAGAGCGAACCCAGGATCAGGCCGTTAAACAGTTGCATCAATACGAACTGTGCGGTCATTCTGTGCTCCCAGGAAACCGAATGAATGGGCACGGAGGTCTTCCGCGTCGCATGTCACAGGTTTCCGCAAGCTCGACAAAAGACTTCGGATGCTGTGGTGGGACAGGCGTCTCGCCTGCCATTCTTTCTTGGACAGGTAGGTGGCTGTCCCACCAACAAGTGGATCCCACGCCGCACACTTTATTCTCAGTCGCGGCCGCGTTTCCGCAGTTGCGAAACAGAGCTTTCAGGGCTCGGGTTGTCAAAAATCGTCCATTTTGCAGCCCGTGTCTTTTGGATCCTGATACGCCTCTTCCGGCGGAATGGAGCCCACTATTTCGAAGTAGTCCCACGGCTCTTTGATTTCTTCGGGTCTCTTTGCCCGGAGGATGTATGCTTTGCCGACCTGCATATGGTCTTCCGGCCGGATGTACCCCGGGTTGGCCAGCAGATCGCTGAACTTGTGGCCTTCTAGAGCCTTAATGACCGCGGGCGCATCTTTGGAACCCGCTCGTTCCACAGCTTTGAGATACTGAGTCACCGCGCTGTAGGTGGCGGCATTCATCCAGTTGGGCGGGCGGTTGAACTTCTTCTGCCACTTCTCGACGAATTCCTTGGAGCCCGGGTTGTCGCTCTTCCAGTACCACGCTCCGGTCACGTAATCGTCCGCGAAGACTTCGGGACCGGCTGCTTTGCAGTCGTCGATGAAGAGCAGAGCGTGAACGATCTTCGCCTTTTTTTTCAAACCAAATTCCGCAGCCTGCTTGGTGGCGTTGATTCCGTCCTTGCCCGCATTAAGAAGCACAAGTGCCTCAGGGTTGGCCTGCATCGCCTTCAGGATGTACGGGCTGAAGTCGGACGCGCCCAGCGCTACCATCTCGTTGCCGAGCAGCTTACCGCCTTTTTTTTTTTTTGTTGCTGAGAAGTGCTTCAACAGGTCGTGGCCCCACGCGTAGTCCGCTGTAATCGTGAACCATTTCTTGCCGAGATTGTCCGCTGCCCAAAGCCCGACCGCGGTAGCGAGCATATAATCGTTGTACGCCCAGTCGAACGTGTAGCGATTGCAGTCGGGACCCGAGTGGCGAGTAGTGCCGGAACCGATGCTGAAAAAGAGCTTCTTGTGCAGTTTGGCCTGATTGGACACCGCTAGCCCGGCCGCGCTGTTGGGCACGTCGAAAATCACGTCGACTTTTTCTTTTTCGTAAAGCTCCTTGCTCTTCTGGTTCGCGACGTCCGGTTTGCACTGGTGGTCGCGGTGAATGTACTCAATGGGTTCACCCAGCAACTTCCCGCCGAAGTCGTCGATCGCCATCTTCGCGGCTTCAACGTTGGTTGCCGTAATGCCCGCATACGGGCCGGACATGTCGGTGAGCACTGCGATCTTGACCGGTTCGGCCTCAGCCCCGGCGAGCCATGCCACGACTGTGCACAGTGCCAACAACAGTGCTGCCTTGGATGTGCAACTGCTTCGTCTCTGCATTTCAGTCCCTCCTCCTTCAGGTGAGCTCGGCTGAACGGCCGAGAGGTGCAAAGATACCCCGGCGTCCGCAGCATCTCAGTCTCTCAACGCCAACCGAAAACTCCGCTCAGTGGGTCACACGCCGAGATATCGTTTTTGGAGGTCAGCGTCCGCTGCGAACTCCGCTGTTGTGCCTTGCCAGGCGATGCGACCGTTGTAGAGAATGTGGTGGCGGTCCGCCACCTGCATTGCGAATCGCGTGTTCTGCTCCACAAGGAGTATGGTGACACCCGCCTTGCGTATCTCGTCGATGATCCTGCCGATCTCCCGTACCAGGAAAGGCGCGAGTCCTTCTGTGGGCTCATCGAGAAGCACCAGCTTCACGTCCATCGTAAGGACGCGCGCGATGGCGAGCATTTGCTGTTCGCCGCCGGAAAGCTGTGATCCCCTATGGTCAAGCCGCTGCTTGAGCACGGGGAAGTATCCGTAAATCTTGTCTAGGCTCCACAATCCGTGGCTCGTCTTGCTCGCTGGGAGAGTCAGATTTTCCAGTACGCTGAGACTGGGGAATACAGCTCGCTCTTCCGGCACGTATCCCACACCCAACGAGGCAATCCTGTACGGCCGAAGTTTTGTGATATCCTTTTGGTCAAAAGTGATCTTTCCCTTACGGGAAGGAACTAGACCCATAATGGTGCGCAGGGTGGTGGTCTTGCCCGCGCCGTTCCTTCCGAGCAGAGTGGCGACCTCGCCGCCTTTCAGCTCAAATGACAAGCCCTTGAGTATGTGACTGTCGCCGTAATATGCCTCGACCCCTTCCAGACGAAGCACGTCAATATCCTCCAAGATAAGCTTCTTGGACCCTCTCGTCGTCACGGACCTGCGCGGGCGGACCTTCTGCCAGCACAACCCCCTGGTAGAGCACTGTGATCATATCCGATATGCTGAGCACAATGTCGATGTTGTGCTCAATAAGCACCACCGGGAGCCTGCGCGAGATCGCCGCGATAAGTTGGAGGATATTCGTGGTGTCCTCGCGACTTACACCCGAGGTCGGTTCGTCAAGGAGAACGAGTGACGGATCGGTCGCAAGCGAAATCCCGATATCGAGACAGCGCTGCAAACCGTACGGGAGGTTCTTGGCCGTGGTGTCCGCCCAGTTCTCGAGGCCGACCCGACTGAGGATTTCAGCTGTCTTGCGCTCGACGTCCTTGAGGCTCCGGTGCGAGATCAGGAAGTTGTATGAAGCCTTGAGTCTCGACTGAACCGCTACTCGGACGTTTTCGAACACGGACAGTTCTGCAAAGATGCTCGTAATCTGAAAAGAGCGGGCGACACCTCTCTGAGAGATCGCGTACGGAGGCAGGCCGGAGATCCGTTCCCCGCGGTACGAGACATGGCCCGAATCCGGAGCAAGAAAGCCTGTGAGCAGATTGAACAAGGTCGTCTTGCCCGCTCCGTTAGGCCCGATAATGGAATGCACTCCGGGTCCGATGCGGAGGTTCACTCCGTTGATGGCGGTAAGAGCTCCGAAGTGCTTGGTCAGATTCTCGGTCGAAAGGATGACGTCATCGTGAGAAATGGCATGTGTCACGGTGACCCCGCTGTGGCAATGCTTTTGGTCTATAGCGGTTGCCAAAAATAATGTCCGCTTACTCGGGAGACAAATAATCTAAAAAATGGCACGTCGTTCCCGCGAAAGGGGGAACCCAGAAAGACAGCTGGATTCCTGCTTCCGCAGGAATGACGGACTTTCAACATGCGAATCGGACAAGAATTTTGGCAATTCGTATAAGAGTTCGGTCTTGATGTTCCAACGTGGGGCGGGCTTTCCAGCCCGCCGACTTTTCAGGCAAAGAATCGCAGGCTGGAAAGCCTGCACCACATCAAATCCCTTCAACTCACCGGCATTGCTCCGCTGTGGCGTCACGGCCGGAATCGTGCTTGAGGTTGGAAAAGTGCCCGGGTTGAGACGTCGGCACCCATGCAGCTGGAGCCCTTCGCTCGTCAGCACATCCGCGGGAGCACGGGAGAGCGGGGGACTCACTCTCCCATGCTCGATTATTCGTCCAACTGAGCCTGACTAAGCCTGACAATTATGCCGACGGCTGATTATGGCACTCAGAAGAGGACGTTGTCCAGCCCTTTCAGTCCGAGGATTTCCCGTCCCTCTGCGGGAGTGGCCGGTTCCAGCCCAAGCTCACGAGCAATACGAATGATTTTGGCGACTTGCTCCGCGTTGCTCTTGGCTCTGACCCCGCGTTCCAGGTACAGGTTGTCCTCGAGTCCCACCCGGACGTTTCCGCCAAGGATGAGCGCCATAGTACACATGTTGAACTGATACTTCCCAGCGGCACACACGGACCAATTGAACTCTCCGAAAAGGTCCTTGGCGGTCTTGTACATGTACACGAGGTTTTCAGGTGTAGCTGCCATACCGCCCAGGATCCCCATCACAAACTGGATGTAAATCGGACGCCTAAGATGCCCCCTGCTGAGCATAAAATCCACGTTGTTCAACATGCCCAGATCATAAACTTCCAATTCCGGCTGGGTCTGGTTCTGATAGAAGATCTCCGCTGCTTCCTTCATGGTCTTGAATGTGTTGGGGAAAATAAAGTCGTCCGTCATCGCGAGGTATTCCCGTTCCCATGGATACTTGAATTCCTTGTAGACTTCGAGCGCATGGAACAGGGCGAAGTTCAGCGATCCGAAGTTCAGCGATGCCAGCTCCGGCTTGAGCTGAGCGACCGCGGCCACCCGCTGCTGGGTGGTCATGCCCAGGCCGCCACCGGTGGTGATGCACAGGATAATGTCGCACCGGCTTTTCACCTTTTCTGCTACTTCACGGTACAGACTCACGTCCGGAGAGGGGCGGCCGGTTTCGGGATCGCGTACATGGATATGAGCCACTGTGGCCCCGGCTTCCCATGCGCGGACCGCCTCATCGGCGATCTGGTCAGGGGTGATCGGCAGGTAAGGCGACATGCTCGGAGTATGAATGGCACCGGTTATTGCTGCAGTGACAATACGTTTGTTCACGTGGTTACCTCCTCAGGCGGCAGGAATCAATGAGAGTCAAAGGCAAACTTTGACTATGACTGACATGTTTGTCAATGAATATTGGCTGCGGAAAGCCGTCACACCATGAGAGCAAGCGACTTTGCGGGAACGTTCGGGCAGGCTTTCCAGCCTGCCGGTACAAATCGCGAAAAAGTATTTCCGCGCTCAGTTGACCATTTCCCCGCCAAGGCGAAACGCTGTGAGGTTAATACTTACTTTGTCGTCGGACATGAGCTCGCGAATCGCCTGTTCGAGTCCGCTCTCCGTAATGGGCAGCAAACCGGCTGTGGCGACGGCACCTATCATGATGATGTTGGCCAGGATCGGATTGCCGAGTTCAAGGGCTCGCTCTGTCGCGTCGAGGACATACATCTTTGCACAAAGCGAATCCACTGCTTGGAGAAGCTCGTCAGTGGGTGGATAGGAAAGGACCCCGCTGATCACGTCAACGGGATAAACGGGACGACTGTTAACTACACCCACGGTACCTGGATTGCCGTACTTCCCAAGCACCCGCGCGGCCTCACTCGGTTCCAACGCGATGACCAGGTCCGCACTGCGCGGCGGAATGAGCGGTCCGTATTGCCGGGTTTTCGAGATCCGCAGGTGGCTCATGACGGAACCGCCGCGCTGCGACGCGCCGTACGTCTCGCCGATGGTCACTCGGTAGCCGCTATTCACCAGCACCGCCCCAATCAGCTGAGATCCTACGACGTTGCCCTGTCCGCCGACTCCTGCCACGATAACGTTATATGGATCTTTCATTTACGCACCTTCGCGTACGATCGCATGGGTGGGGCACACGTCCGCACAAACGCCGCATCCTACACAGATCGCTTCGTCGATACAGGACCTGTTCAGGGCTTTGTCCCAGTTAAGGCCAGGGCACTTGAATAACCGTGTGCACAGACGATTGCAGCCGCATTCTTCACCGATGCATCGCTGGGGGTCGATGAATACGCGGAACCTGCGGCCTTCTTTCTTGCTCCGCACGAGCGCGCATTGTTGCCTTAAAACGAGGACCTTTGGGCCGCTCCTCTCTTGAATCAATTCGTAAATGGTCTCGGTCGTGGCTTGCAGGTCGAATGGATCGCTCACCAACGTCTTTATGCCGAGGGAATTGCAAATTGATTCGATGTTCACCTGGGGCGCGGGCCGGCCCATTGCGTCCGTTGCACTGCCGGGGTGCGGCTGAAAGCCGGTCATTGCAGTTCCGCCATTGTCCAGGACCATCAGGAGGAAGTCCGATTGCTGATGCGCCGCGTTGATGAGTGCGGGCACCACAGCATGGTAGAACGTCGAATCGCCGCAGATCGCGAGGCTCGGCTGATCAACGCCCAATCGCTCAAAGCTGCCGAATCCGCACGCCATGCCTGCGCCCGATCCCATGGCGTGGAGGGTCTTCAATTGGAAGAACCCCGTAGACATAATGCCCAATGAGTAGCAGCCGATGTCGCCGAAGAGCACACCGTTGCGTCCGTCCAGAGCAAGGGCCTGTTTGATGGCCCACAGGGATGCGCGATGGGGACACCCTGCACAAAAGGCCAGTGACCGCACAGGAGCGTAACCATCAACCGCTCGTTTCGCTCGTGCCGCGTACGTAGGGTCGACTTCCGGCTGCTGCAAGCCTGTTACTTTCGACAGGCAGTCAATCACAAGTTCCGGCGACAGCTCGCCAATTGCAGGGACCGCCCCGGACCCTTTTCCAAGGAATTCTATGCGCGGGAGATCACGATTGTATTGCGCGTAAAGCTGCAAGACGTTGTTCTCGAGAACCGGGTCCACTTCTTCGAAGAAGAGCACTTGTTCAGTGGTTTTCAAGTGCTTGAGGAGCATCGCAGTCGGCAGCGGCCACGTAGTGCCAACTTTCAGTACCCCGACACGCGGACCGAGTCCGAGTATATCGACAGCCTCAGCAGCGAAAAG
>JAIWNO010000158.1 GCA_020216785.1 Desulfomonile sp. | reverse complement strand
TTGGTGTCGGCCGAAAAGGAAGCCTGGGAAAACCGCGACCGATGGGTGCGCTCTGTTGCCGACCTGGAGAACTACAAGAAGCGGGCGCTTCATGAAAAGACGCGACTTCTCAAGTACCAGCACGAAGATCTTCTTAAGGACCTCCTTCCCGTGCTGGACAACCTTGAGCGCGCGCTGGGTCACTCGGAAAACAGTCATGTGTCGGCGGCATTCGTCGAAGGAATCGGGATGATCGCCCAGATGCTCCGAGGAGTGTTCGACAGGTACGGTGTGACCCCGGTGAAGGCGGTGGGTGAACCATTCGATCCCGCTGTGCATGAGGCGCTCTCTCAGGTGCCCTCTCCGGGAGTTGAACCGAACACGGTCGTAGAGGAATTGGAAAAGGGCTACCTTTACAAGGACCGCCTGTTGAGGCCGGCCAAGGTAGTCATTTCAAGTTAGAAAGCATGAACAGGTCGAAGGCAATAAGATACAGTCTGAGTACCTATCACATATCCGTCGCGAGGCAATGGCGGTGAGGAGGAAACGATGGCGGGCAAAGTAATCGGAATAGACCTAGGGACTACGAACTCGTGTGTGGCGGTAATGGAAGGCGGCGATCCGGTCGTGATCGCCAACTCGGAGGGCGGCCGCACCACACCATCCATGGTTGCGTTCACGGATTCCGGGGAGCGGCTCGTGGGGCAAATGGCCAAACGACAGGCCATTACCAACCCCGAGAACACGCTCTTTGCGATCAAGCGGCTTATCGGCCGGAAGTTCAACTCAGCGGAAGTCCAGCTGGACGTGAAAACCGCCCCATACAAAATCGTGGAAGGTAAGGGCGGCGACGCTGCGGTCGAAGTCCGCGGCAAGCAGTATACCCCGCCGGAAATCTCAGCGATGATTCTCCAAAAGATGAAGCAGACCGCGGACGACTACCTGGGCGAAGACGTCAAGGACGCTGTGATTACGGTGCCCGCGTACTTTAATGACTCTCAGCGCCAGGCAACCAAAGACGCTGGCCGCATCGCGGGCTTGAATGTGCTGCGGATTATCAACGAGCCGACCGCTGCATCGCTGGCCTACGGTCTCGACAAGAAGAAGGAAGAGAAGGTCGCGGTCTTCGACCTGGGCGGCGGCACGTTTGACATATCAATCCTCGAGATCGGCGACGGCGTCTTTGAGGTGAAGGCCACCAACGGCAACACCCACCTGGGCGGAGAAGACTTCGATCAGCGCGTGATGGACTATATCGCCGATGAATTCAAGAAAGAGCAGGGCATTGACCTCCGCAAGGACAAGATGGCCCTCCAGCGCCTCAAGGAGGCGGCTGAAAAGGCCAAGATCGAGCTTAGCTCCTCGATGGAGACCGACATCAACCTCCCCTTCATCACCGCTGACGCGACCGGACCGAAGCACCTGACCATGAAGCTCACCCGGGCGAAACTGGAGTCGCTCGTGCACGACCTCATCGACAAGACCGTGGAACCGTGCCTCACTGCCCTCAAGGATTCGGGCCTGTCTCAGAAGGATATCGACGAAGTGATTCTTGTGGGCGGCATGACGAGAATGCCCGCTGTTCAGGCGAAGGTGAGGGAGCTTTTCGGCAAGGAGCCGCACAAGGGCGTCAACCCCGACGAAGTGGTTGCCGTCGGTGCGGCGATTCAGGCCGCTGTGCTCACTGGTGACGTGAAAGACGTCCTCCTGCTGGACGTGACGCCGCTGTCGCTGGGCATCGAGACGCTGGGCGGTGTTTTCACGAGGTTGATCGAGAAGAACACCACCATTCCGACGCGCAAGAGTCAGATATTCTCCACAGCGTCGGACAATCAGCCGTCCGTGTCCATTCACGTGCTCCAGGGCGAGCGCGAAATGGCCGCGTACAACAAAACCCTGGGACGGTTCGAACTCGTGGGCATCCCGCCCGCGCCGCGGGGTATCCCTCAGATCGAGGTGACCTTCGACATCGACGCGAACGGCATTGTGCACGTGTCGGCCAAGGACCTTGGCACCGGCAGAGAGCAGTCCATCAAGATCACTGCATCGAGCGGTCTTTCGGAAGAAGAGATCCAGCGCATGGTCAGGGACGCTGAAGCCCACGCGGAAGAAGACCGCAAGAAGCGCGAGCTGGTTGACGCCCGCAACCAGGCTGACCAGATGATCTATATGACCGAACGGTCCCTCAAAGAGCACGGGGACAAGGTGGACGCCGCGTCGAAGAGCGCCATCGAAGCAGCGATTGAGAAGACCAAGACCGCCATGTCCAGCGACGATCTCGCCACAATCCGCAGCGCCACGGAAGAGCTTCAGCAGGCCTCCCACAAGCTCGCTGAGGCCATGTATCAGCAGGCCGCGGGCGCGGCGGGAGCAGGGGCTCACGCCGGCGCGGGCGGCCCCGGCGCAGGCCCCACCGGTCCGCCGCCTCCCAAGCAGGATGAGGATGTGGTCGACGCGGACTTCCGCGAGGTGAAGTGAGAAGGGTAAGCTGGGGAGGCCCTTTTTCTGCGGCCTCCCCGGCAACTCTTTGAAACCCTCTTGGTTTGGCAGCGCTCCCGCCAATCGGAGTCGACATGCAATACGTTCACGGGTATTCCGACCGGGAAGCCGACCGCCTTGCGGATCAGGCGAACACCCTGGCTTCGCTGCTTCACCACGACACTACCTATCCGCCGGGAAGCCGAGTCCTCGAAGCCGGTTGCGGCGTGGGCTCACAGACGGTTTTTCTGGCGGCAAACAGCCCGGAAGCACGCTTCACCTCGATTGATGTGTCCGAGGCATCCCTCGCGGAAGCCCAGAACAAGACAGGCCGGCGAGGGTTCACGAATGTCTCGTTTCAGCAGGCTGACATATTCAACCTGCCTTTTGAAAAGAAGTCGTTCGACCATATCTTTGTCTGCTTCGTGCTGGAGCACCTCCCGCGGCCCGAGAGGGCCCTTGCCGCATTAAAGGATGTCCTGAAGACCGGGGGAACCATCACTGTCATCGAAGGCGATCACGGTTCAGCGTACTTCCATCCTGACAGTGTGTTCGCCAGGAAAGCGATTCAGTGCCTCGTGGATTTGCAGGCCGCAATGGGCGGGAACTCGCTTATCGGCAGGCAGCTCTACCCGCTTCTCACCGCCGCAGGATACCGGGACGTTCATGTACGCCCTCGGGTGGTCTATGCGGATTCCAGCCGACCCGAATGGGTGGAAGGCTTTACCAAGAAGACTTTTATCGCGATGGTGGAGGGCGTGCAGCACAACGCCCTGGCACAAGGACTCATCTCAGAAAGCGATTGGCAGCGAGGCTTCGCTGATTTGTATCGAACCGCTGAAGATGACGGGGTGTTCTGTTACACATTTTTCAAGGGTATCGGAGTGAAGTGAGAGGCTCCTCAGGCAGGGACAGAATTCGATCTCCGGGTGCCACTGCCGACAAGCCGGTAGTGGCACCCGGAGATCGAATCGAGCTTTGAGGGACGAACCGGCCGCGCGAGGCGGGGATACCCTGCGTAACATGGTTGTCAATTGCTTCCTGGACTGTCTGTAATGACTGGTCTGATCCAACAGTCATCCGACCGCGGAAGCCACCAAAGGATCATCGACATGAACAATTATGATCCCGACAAAGCGCCGGACCCGGCCGAATGGCTGGCGCTGGAAGAAGCCGAACAATTCAATCTCGTGGCCGCCTATCACGGACTGGCGGGAGGTAAGGCGCCGCATGAGTACTTGCACGCGATGGTGCATGTAGTAGTCGAAAATCAGCTTGCCGAGGAAATCACGGTGGCTCGGGATGCCCTTGAAAGACTCACAGGTGAAGGTTTGGGACGCCACGACGCCATCCATGCAATGGGCGACGTGCTGATCGATCACATGCGAGGACTCGCTCGGGAAAGCGCGACCGGACAGGGCCCGCTCGATTTGTACCTAAAAGATCTGCGGTCTTTGACCATGGCGACGTGGAAGGAGCGCCAAGGCCGGAAGAAGGATTAGGGGTCTCCTCGAAGCAACTATTGCCGCAATTGAAAGAATGTCCAGAGTTATCGAAGCGCACTGCCGGACAAGCCGGCAAGGTTCCCGTCATGCCGGTAGGGGCGGGTCTGAGACCTGCCCCTACCCAAGGCCGTGGATGACAACCACGTAAAGACATTTCTGAATCGATCACTCGTGCTGTCATCGCTACGTTTATGACAGCGCACTGATACTACAGAGCAAGCGGAATTCTTCTGAGGCGTTTGCCCGTCGCGGCAAATACCGCGTTGGTCACCGCCGGAGCGAGTGGAGGCACACCCGGCTCCCCGATGCCCCCCATTTCGTCGGTACTGTTTACGATGTGGACGCGGATTTCGGGAACCTCACTCATGCGAATGACGCTGTAATCTCCGAAGTTTGCCGACGCGACGCCTCCCTTGGCGAATTTCACCTCTTCCTTCAGCGTCGTGCTCAGCGCGAGAACCACGGCTCCCTGAATTTGGGCCTCCAGAGCATCGGGGTTGACTACGGGCCCGCAGTCCACCGCCACGTCCACTCGGTTGACCGTCACCTTTCCGTCTTTCACCGATACGTCGGCCACCTGAGCCACATACGACCCGAAACACATGTGCTGGGCAATGCCGCGTCCGCGTCCCTGGGGCAGAGGTTTACCCCAATCGGAGCTCTTCGCCACGGTCTCGAGAACGCGGCGTGCACGCGGGTTGTCCTTCAGAGATTCGAGACGGAACGCCAGCGGGTCCTTCCCCGCCAAGTGGGCCAGCTCATCCATGAAGCACTCCGTGGCGAAAGCATTCGGAGCATTCTGGACAGAACGCCACGGCGTTACCGGCACGGGCAGGTCTGACAGGACCAGCTCAACCGAGAAATTGGGTATACCGTACGCTATCCGGCTCTTTGCGGGAGATTGGGGCGCGTCGTGGAGCCCCCACAGGACATACATGTCGATCCCGTTTTCGATGGGTCTGCCCATGTGTTTGAGAATGGAAAAGCAGGAAACTTTGTGGTCCCACGCAATCAGCCTGCCTTGATCGTCCAGGCCGGCTTTGATCTTGTGCGCCACAGCCGACCGGAAAAGATCGTGCTGGATGTCCTCTTCCCTGGTCCAAACGACCTTCACCGGCTTTCCGAGGGCCTTCGAGGCAATGACCGCATCCACAACGAAATCCGGTGCAGCCCTTCTTCCAAGCCCGCACCCGAGCAGCGTGGTATGAACCTGGACCTTGTCCGGCGATAAGCCTGCCACTTGTCCGGCCACCATTTGGGCAACGGTTTGCCCTTGGGTTGGCCCCCAGATGTCGCAGCGATCCTGCTGAACATGCGCAGTGAAATTCATTGGCTCCATTGTGGCATGGGCCACACAGGGAACGTAGTACGTCGCCTCCAGGACTTTAGCCGCCTGAGCCAAAGCCTTCTTTGGGTCGCCTCTCGTAATCGCATTGGCTCCGGGTTGCTCCAGGCCGCTCACAAGGGCCTTTTCGATGGAGGCGCTGTCCATGTCCGGATGAGAGCCGGCGCTCCACTTGACGTTGAGCGCTTTACGGCCTTTCAGCGCGGCGGGAAAGTTCTTCGCGCAGACCGCGATACCTCGAGGAGTGGGAACGACCTTGACCACGCCGTCTACCGCTATAGCGGCCTTTTCGTCAAAGGAATCAGGCTTTGCGCCATAAGCTGGCGGTCGGGCCAGGATCGCGTAGTGGATATCCGGGAGATCGACGTCATAACCGAAGATTGCCTTGCCGTTGACCTTTTCCGGACCATCCACACGTGGCATGAGCTTGCCGATGTACTTGAACTCGCTCTCCTTCTTGAGTTGAGGATCTTGAGGCACCTGCAGCCTGGCGGCTTTCGGAGCCAACTCACCGTAATTCAGACTGCGTCCTGATTTGGCGTGCCGTACCGCGCCTTTTTCGGCTGTGCACTCTGAAGCGGGGACCTTCCATTCTTGCGCAGCAGCCTCGATAAGCATGGCGCGGCCTGCGGCTCCCGCTTTTCTCAACGGCACGTACCAACCCCTTGTGGCCGCGCTTGCCACGGTCAGCTGGCTGTCGAGGAGCACATTTTTGAATGGATCAGCCGCGGGGGCCTGAATGACTTGGATCTTGCCCCAATCCGCTTCAAGCTCGTCGGCGACGATCATGGCCAGCGTTGTGTGAATCCCTTGCCCCATCTCGGAACTGGGAACGACGACTTTGACCGTGCCCTGCGGAGTGATCTCATAGTAAGCGGTCGGCTTCAAGGTCGAAGCCTCTCCTTTCGCCTCAGAAGCTTTGGCGAGCTTCACCCCTTCAGGAGTCAACGTTGCGATAATGGTCAGACCGGAAGCGGCCAGAGACCCTTTCAGGAACTCGCGGCGTGAAAATGATGTTTTCATCACTTCCTCACCTCCTTTCGAGCGATGTCAACGGCCTTGGCAATGCCCTTTTTGATACGAGGGTAGGTGCCGCACCGGCAAATCACGTCGTCCATCGACCTGATAATGGCCTCCGCGTCGGCCTTGGGATTTTCGGCCATAAGGGAAGCCACCTCCATGATAACCCCAGGCTGACAGTAGCCGCATTGGACTACTTGCTCCTCGATCCAAGCCCGCTTTACCGGATGGTTTTCACTGAGGCCTTCGATTGTGGTGATCTTGGTCCCCTGGACCTTCCCAACCTCGACCGTGCACGATCGCTGGGCCTTGCCGTCGATGTGAATCGTGCAGGTCCCGCACTCCCCGATACCGCAGCCGTACTTCGTTCCCATGAGCTTCAGCCGGTCCCGAATTACCCAAAGCAGAGGAGTGTCCGACGGAACATCGACTTGGTAGTCCTTGCCGTTAACGTTGATGAAAATCATCATCCCCTCCTTCTTGGTTATGCGTTGTAGCTGAAAGCGCTTCCCCCCCGTCAAGCCTTTTGGAGACTGAAGCCGGAAAACGGCGCTATGCGCCCACGCCTTTTCCGCTGTGATATTCCTGTAATGACAGGACCCGGAAACCGTCCCCGCGGTGGAGGGACCTGAGACCGAGCGACAAAGCGTTCGCACCCGCCAGGGTAGTGAAGTAGGGAACGTTGTGGTTCAAGGCCGCGAGCCTGATGTGAATCGAGTCGCGGATCGATTGCTTGTCCGCACACGTGTTGATTACCAACGAGATTTCTCCGCGGTGAATCAAGTCGGTCACGTCAAGCGAGTCCTGCTCATGGACCTTACCCACTACCGTACAAGCCATGCCCGCTGTAGCAAATGCCGCGGCCGTGCCCTTGGTACAGGCGAGGGAAAAGCCGCACTCTTGCAGTCTGCGGGCCACGATGACCGCCGCGTGCTTATCACGGTCCGCGACGCTTAGAAAGACCGTTCCGTCTTTCGGGATGGGAAACTCCGTGCTGTACTGGGATTTCAGGAACGCCGGTCCGAACTCGCTGTCGATGCCCATCACCTCGCCGGTGGATTTCATCTCGGGGCCGAGCATGACGTCTACGCCGGAAAATTTAATGAATGGAAACACCGCTTCCTTAACGCTGATATGAGCGGGGATCACTTCACGAGTAAAGCCGAGTTCCCGGAGCTTCCTGCCGGTCATAACGCGGGCGCCCACTTTCGCCAGCGGTACTCCAATTGCCTTGGAGACAAAAGGAATCGTTCGCGAGGCTCGTGGATTGACTTCAAGCACGAAAATCTCGCCGTCCTTGAGCGCGAGTTGCAGGTTCATCAGGCCTTTTACGCCGAGTTCCAACGCGAGGAGACGGGTAATCCGCCTGATTTCGTCCAAGTGATATCGTCCGAGACTGTATGGAGGGAGCGAGCACGACGAGTCGCCCGAGTGCACTCCGGCCTCTTCGATGTGCTCCATGATGCCGCCGATGACCACATCCTCGCCGTCGGCCACCGCGTCCACATCGATCTCGACCGCGCCCGTGAGATACCCGTCGAGCAGGATGGGATGGTCCGGAGAAGCCTTGACCACGGAAGTGAGGTACTCTTCCAGGTCCTCGCGTGAATGCACGATCTCCATTGCGCGGCCGCCGAGCACGTACGACGGCCTCACGACGAGCGGATAGCCGATCCGACGGGCAACTTCCATGACTTCATTGTACGAGTGCGCAATGTCGTTGGGCGGCTGATGCAGTCCAAGTTTTTGGAGCAGCTCCTTGAAACGCTTTCGATCTTCGGCACGGTCGATGGCATCGGGAGAGGTACCAATCACCGGCACTCCCGCTTTCCAGAGGGGTACAGCGAGCTTGAGAGGCGTTTGCCCCCCGAACTGGACGATGACGCCTGCGGGCTTCTCTTTTTCCACGATCTCCAGCACGTCCTCAAGCGTGAGCGGCTCGAAGTACAGCCGATCCGAGGTGTCGTAGTCCGTGCTCACCGTTTCGGGGTTGCAGTTAACCATGATCGTCTCGTACCCGTCCTCCTTGAGCGCGAACGCTCCGTGCACGCAGCAATAGTCGAACTCAATCCCCTGCCCGATGCGGTTGGGGCCGCCGCCGAGGATCATGATTTTCTGACGCTGCGTCGGACCGGACTCATCCTCTTCTTCGTACGTGGAATAGAGATACGGTGTATACGCCTCGAACTCGGCAGCGCACGTGTCTACTCGTTTGAAGACCGGCCGCAGATTGAGAGAATGACGAAGAGACCGTATGGCGTCCTCGGACGTGCCCGTAAGCGCGCCAAGCCGCACGTCGGAAAAGCCGAAGGATTTCGCAGCACGGAGGCGCTCCCCGGCATCTTCACCGTCCAGATAAGCGGGCCGGCGCAATTCCTCTTCCATCAGGACCACTTCATGGATTTGTCCGAGGAACCACGGGTCGATTTTCGAGACCTCATAGATCTCATCGATGGTGACGCCGCGGCGCATCGCGTCGGCCAGGTACCACAGCCGGTCGGGTGTGGGCCTTCGGAGACGCTCGAGGATCTGCTCGCGAGATAAGCCCGGCTCCATGCGTGACTCGAAGCCATACGAGTCGATTTCGAGCGATCTGATGGCTTTCTGCACGGATTCCTTGAACGTCCTGCCGATTGCCATGACTTCGCCGACGGACTTCATCTGAGTGGTGAGTGTATTGTCTGCGCCGGGGAACTTCTCGAATGTAAAACGAGGAATTTTGGTCACCACGTAGTCGATGGTCGGCTCGAATGAGGCCGGAGTTTTCAGAGTGATATCGTTGGCGATTTCGTCCAGGGTATATCCTACGGCGAGCTTGGCCGCGATCTTGGCGATGGGAAAGCCGGTGGCCTTTGACGCGAGCGCGCTGGAGCGGCTCACTCTCGGGTTCATCTCGATGACCACGACGCGACCCGTGTCCGGGTGCAAGGCAAACTGGATGTTCGACCCGCCGGTGTCCACGCCGATTTCTCGAATTATCGCGACGGACTGGTCGCGAAGGATTTGATATTCCTTGTCTGTGAGCGTTTGCGCCGGAGCGATCGTGATGGAGTCGCCTGTGTGTACGCCCATGGGATCGAAATTCTCGATGGAGCAGATAATCACGACGTTATCCGCGCCGTCGCGCATGACCTCCAGCTCGAACTCTTTCCACCCAAGAACCGACTCCTCCACGAGAATGCGGCGGACGGGTGAGACGTCGAGTCCCCACTGCGCGAGGCGGGCGAACTCCTTCCGTGTGAACGCCACACTTCCGCCGGTCCCACCGAGGGTAAACGACGGCCGAATGACGTTCGGAAAGCCCACCTCTTCGGCGATTTCCCATGCCTGCTCAATATTGTTGGCGTATCCGCTGCGGGGAAGGTCCAACCCGATGTTCTTCATGGCCGCTTTGAACAGGTCGCGGTCCTCGGCTTTATTGATAGCCTCAAAGCTGGCGCCGATCAGCTCCACGTTGAACCGTTGCAGCACTCCTTCTTGATATAACTCCACGGCTCGATTGAGGGCCGTCTGGCCGCCGAGGGTCGGCAGAAGGGCGTCGGGACGCTCGCGCTCGATGATGGCGGCGATGATGTCGGTCTTGAGAGGTTCGATATAGGTGGCATCCGCAAACTCGGGGTCTGTCATAATCGTGGCAGGGTTGGAGTTGACCAGAATTACCCGGTACCCTTCT
>JAIWNO010000297.1 GCA_020216785.1 Desulfomonile sp. | reverse complement strand
GGTCGTCCGCGGTGCGCCAGGCGGGTACCACAAACCCGTCCTGCTTCGTTTCGGGCGCGTACCTCTATATGATCGCGTCCGACGGGACAGGCTATGACCTGTACCGGTGGGACGGGACCCGGCTCACGCAAATGTCCGACCTCAACTTTGGCGACCTTTCCTTTGAGACCGCGGTGGGGGGCGACCTCTACTTCTACGGCTACATCTCCTACGGTGGATCCGACCTGTACCGATGGTCGGGCCAAGATTTCACGAGGATGACGTACGACCTTGATACGGACGGGCTGGATTTTTTCCTCATCTATCTGGGCGACCTGTATTTCGGAGCATGGACCGCCGGCTATGAGCAGTGGAGGTTCTGGGCGACGCACAGAGACTTCCTGTACGCCCGGATGCCGTAACGGCGTCTTTGGACGTTCGGGGACCTTCCGCTGGTTGACCATTTTCCGCACCACGGGGACATGACCGTGGTGCGGATGCATTCCTAAGCTTTGCGGAAGGGCCCCCTCCATTGATTCACATTACGGTCTCGCGTTTTTTCGATCAGGTTCCGTCTCTCGCTGCCCTTCATAGTGGGGCCAGCCTCCGTGTCGGTCCTTAACTAATGGTCGGCAGAGACGCCGGCCCCACTATTCACCCGAACGCCAGTTAGACAACGAGCGTCACAGCAATTGCGAGAAGTTAAGCTGCGGAGTGGAAGACGGAGAAATTACGATCGTCGCAATAACCGCCCACCTTTGAGACTTGCCTAAGAGATCGATTTGCCGATAAGATAGCAGCCGTTCACGTTTTGAAGCCCTGTCGCGAGGACTTATGGAAGCATTTACACCACGAAAGATTGTCCAGGAATTGGACACGTACATTATCGGCCAGCACAAGGCCAAACGCATGGTAGCCATCGCGCTGCGGAACAGGTGGCGCCGCCGCCAGGTGCCCGAAGAGCTGCGGGACGAGATCGCGCCTAAAAACATCATCATGATCGGTCCCACCGGCGTGGGCAAGACCGAGATCGCCCGGCGGCTTGCCAAACTTGCCCAATCGCCGTTTCTCAAGGTTGAGGCGTCCAAATTCACCGAGGTCGGTTACGTCGGCCGGGACGTGGAATCGATGATCCGTGACCTCCTGGAAATCGGGATCACGATGGTTCGGGAGGAGGAATACGAAAAGCTGCGCCCGAAAGCCGCGGAGCTTGCGGAAGAGCGGCTGCTGGATATCCTTTTGCCAAAAAGGTCACACCCGAAAGTGCGGAGGCTTCAGGCACCTTCTCCCCAGTACGAAGCGTCGGGCGACATCGAGATCGCGCAGCGCACCCGTGAGAAATTCAAGAAAATGCTCCGTAACGGGCGGCTCGACGATCGGGAGGTGGAAATCGAGACCCAGGTGAGCGCGTTTCCGGTGGTGGAGGTATTTTCGCCCCAGGGCATGGAAGAGATGGATATTAATCTCAAAGACATGTTCAGCAACATCTTCCCCGGCAAGACCAAGCGTCGCCGTGTCAAAGTGCCGGACGCGATGCGGATGCTCGTCGAAGAAGAGCTGGGCAAGCTCGTTGATCAGGATAAGGTTGTGCAGCTGGCTAAGGAGCGGGTTGAGCAGACGGGGATTATCTTTGTGGATGAACTCGACAAGATCGCGGGCTCGTACGCGACCCACGGCCCGGACGTGTCACGGGAGGGGGTCCAGCGGGACCTGCTTCCGATCATCGAAGGCTCCACGGTCAGCACGAAGCACGGCGTGATCCGGACCGACCACATTCTCTTCATTGCAGCGGGAGCGTTCCACGTCTCCAAGCCGTCGGATCTGATTCCGGAACTTCAAGGGCGCTTTCCGCTGAGGGCGGAACTCTCCGCGCTCACTCGGGAGGATTTTGTGCGGATTCTCACCGAGCCCCGGAATGCCCTCGTGCGCCAGTATGAAGAGTTGCTGAAGACCGAAGGTGTGACTATCGAATTCGGTGATGATGCGATCCAGGAGATTGCGGCGCTCGCGGAAGAAGTCAACGAGCGGGCGGAGAATATCGGGGCGCGGCGGCTGCACACCATCATGGAAAAGCTTCTGGAGGAGATCTCCTTTGAGGCACCCGACATGCAAGGTGTAACGGTCCACGTCACCCGCGAGATGGTGCGTCAACGTCTGGAAGATATTGTGAAGAGCGATGATTTGAGTCGTTATATACTGTGACGGGTGTCTGGAGTGGGGTCCCGGAAGGGTTATAAGACCCCTTCCGGACGAGAGACCCTCTTCACTTCTTTCCTGCGGCTCGCTTTGAGGCCTTGAGAGGGTTAAGCTTCTGAGCGGGAGCGGCTTCTTTTGCGCGTTGCACGTGAGTAGCGAAGTTGCAGGGACGGCCATTCCACTTCTGAGCGGGATTAGGGGCTACGGTGCAGAAGATGCCTTCTTCGAAGGTCCCTGTCCGGGAGCATCCCTCGCACTGCTCGACGACCGGATAGCACCGGCCGCCGTTGAACGTGCACCCTTTGGCGTTCATAAAAGCACACTCGGTGCCCTTTTTGAGGGTAATGCACTGCATGGCTCTCTTTCCTCCTGGAGATGTGGGGCGGGAGAATTTTCCCGTAATGTCTTAAATAATAAAATATATCACGAAACGGCAAAAGTTGCAAGAAAAAATTATCGAGTGAATGCAATCCTGCTCATGGCGATATTAAAGCAGTTACCAAAAGTTCCGACCGAATCGCAGGTCTTTTGTGGGGGTCGGGAGGCCCCGTGAACGAGGATTCGACGGCCTTGCGTCGCTCGAAGTGAACGGGGCCTCCCGACCCCCTGGAGCAATCAATCGGAAATTATTTTTGGCAACTGTTATATCCTCCAACCACGAAGCAGAAGGGAGCGCTCCCATGTCTGCCATCGTAGATTTCTTCAAGTCGATTGCCGGGATTTGCCGGACCAAGCCCCTCAGTCCGGATTGCCGGCAATTGGACGGGAACAAGGCCACGATCAGAATTGGCGATGCCGCGGAATTGCAGGCTCCCGGCGGCGCGGTATACCTTGCCGGAAAGGGCTTGAAGACCCCTGTTCCGGTAGTTCGCGACGACAGCGGCAATTACCTCAGCTTCTCGAACCGGTGCACCCACATGGGCCGGAAGCTGGATCCCGTCCCGGGAAAGCAGGTCCTCCGCTGTTGCAGCGTCAGTCATTCGACATTCGACTATAACGGAGGCAAGCTCACCGGGCCGGCAAAGAAATCTGTCGAGGTCTACCCAACGGAATTGAAGGACGCAACCTGGTAATTGCGATCGCCACATAATTGGGTTGGGCGATCAACGAACGCCTTCTACCAGCTTGGGCAAATCCTCCGGCCTGAAGTCAAGGACCTCGAACAGGCGCTCTTCGAGGCGTTCGGTTTTTTCTTTCATTATTTTCAGGCCCTCAAGAGCTTTCGGGCTCTTGCCGTATGTGTCCGCGAGGTACTGGAAGCGGTCTTCCAAGCTCACCACCTTATCGTGGACGACCCTCTTGTCCGAATAAAACAGGACATGCTCTTCGCGGATCGTGCCGCCGTTTCCATCTTTGAGGATCACGTGCTGCCCGATGATTGCCGCAACAGTAGGAAGGCCTTCCTGGATGAGCATTTCTTCTCCGACCGCGTCATGCCAGCCTTTTCGGCCTTTCAGACACGGGTACTTGGCGATGTCGTGGAGCAGGCACGAAGCTTTGAGCAGCTCCATATCCAGGGGCACGTCGTTGCGCATCAAGCCTTCACCGACAATCTTCGCGACGGTCCAGACCATGCGTGAGTGAAGAATGATGTGGTCCGGACATTCGTGCTTCTTCAGGAGGGTCATGCAGGCGTGTTCGTCTGGGATGCGTTCCATGAGCATGGTTTGGTTCGGTAGAGGCGGGTTCGGACCCGCCCTTGCAATGTCGGGGCCTCGCTCCTCCTGCAGGCAGTTTGCGGGCACACACCAGGGCGCCTTCATCGTCGCGATCAGGTCCTCACGCCTGCCGGCATGTCCGTCGTGCCGCCAGAGACCATAGCCGCGCCGGAGGTTCCTGTGAACGGGTCGTATTCGGGATCGAAGTTCTTCAGGACGGCTTGTCTGGTCTTTTCCATGAGTTGCGGCACATCTGCCGGCGTCAAACCTTCTGTCGGAATGGGGTCTCCAATCGTGACGGTGATGTGCCCCGGAATGGGCAAATAGGCTGTTTTGGGCAGCATTTTGAACGCGCCGTTCACCGTGACGGGCAAAATGGGGATTCCTGTGTTGACAGCGAGCATGAACCCGCCTTTCTTGAACGCCTGTACATTCCCGTCTTTGGTTCTCGTTCCCTCGGGATAGATGAGGAGGGACCATCCGCCTCTGAGCTTATCCACGCTCTTGCGCAGCCTCTCCACAGACTGGGCCGTATTTGACCGGTCGAGGGAAACAGCGCCCGTGCGCGCCAGGGCCCACCCGAATATCGGTATTTTCACCAGCTCCTTCTTGATCACCCAGCGGTATGGAGTCGGCAGCATCCGGAGCAGGGCAAGGATGTCCGCGTTGCTCTGATGGTTGGGCATGATGACGTAGGAACTCCCCGGAACGATCTTTTCAGCCCCGTGAAGCGACGCGGACACGCCGAGGGTTTTCGAGCAGATCCAAGCCCATATACGCGTGATGGTGTATAACGACCTGCCCGCCGGTGTGAAAAGGCTGAGCAGCATAAGCGTCGGTCCGAGAACGACCGTAGCGATCACAATAGCGATCACGGCGACCAATCCTCGCACCCAATATCGGGGTTTAAACCGCACGTGAGCCTCCTCACTCAATGCCGCACGCATCTTCCGGAAAATCTTTATAGCACACAAACGGCTTCACGGTGAGGCCCATTTTGGGGGCGTCATTCCAATGTGCCGTCACGCGAGTGACACCCTTGCTTTGGTGGAACAGGCATCTTGTCCGTCCCGCCAATAGCGTTCGGTATTCTTTATCGAATCAGCGAATTAGAGCACTCTCGTAATCCATCCACCTCAATCCGTCTTCGACGTAGTCATCTCCCGGGTCAGCATCCTACGGATCAGCGAGGATGACAGGATCACCGAAGGCATGAATATAAGGTCCCCCACCAGCGAGAAAAAGATGGCGAGCGACCCAAGCACGCCGAAAAATATCACCGGCCGGAATGGCGATATCAACAGCATCGCAAATCCGAAAAAAATCACCGCATGGTTGGAGATCATCGCACGCGCCGTGACCTTGTACGCTTCACGGAGACATTCCTCCACCTTGCTGAAGTCGGCTCCGGACCTTATCACCCGTTTAAGTTGCGTCAGATAGTGGACCGTATTATCCACCGTCAGTCCGATGGAAACCGAAGCAGCGAAAACCGTGACGCTGTCAAGCGGAATACCGAACCATCCCATTGTGCCGAAGATGATCGCCTGAGGCAGAGCTTGCGGCAAAAGACTGATGAGCCCGAGGGTGATCGACCTGAACTGTATCGCGAGCAGGACCGTCATATAGCCGATAGCCAGAAGCAGCGAATAGGTCTGGGAACTCACGATTTCGGTCGCCTGGGCCTCGAAGACCGCCAGGTCGCCCGTCACAATGACCTTGCCCAGGCCGTTCATGGCGCTTTCGGCCGCGGATCGGACATGCTGGATGGTTTCGCTGATCGTGGTGTCCGGCGAATTCCTGATCCTCACCGAGATGTGCAGACGCCCGGAATGGTCGTCGAGATGTCGGGCGAGCATGAACTTACCTTCGCGGCCAAGCCCGGTCATCACGAGCAGTTGGGGAATGACTTTGGGATTACTGAACAGCTCATCCGCAGCGTTTTCTTTGCCCGAGGTGATGTGGTGAAGGTATTCGAGGAGCGGAAGAAGGGATTCGACACTTACCACTTCAGGGATCACTTTCAGGCCTTCCTCGAGCAGCTTGACGCGTCTCCACACAGCCGGGTCCTTGAACGTGTTCTCCGGCGCCTCCACCATGATTTCCAGGGAACTGATCGGGGACAGCTTCTGTTCAACAAAACGCACGTCCTGAATTTCCGGCGTCTTGTCGGTGAGCAGGCGCATGACCTGAGTATCGCTGCGGATGAATGGCGATCCGGCCAGCATGAAACCTATCAGGATGACCAGCCCGATCGCGAAAAACCGATGGTGGCTCAACACAAAACGTTCCGTCCGATCGAATCCCCTTGTCAGGAGGTCCGAGTCCATGCTGCGGTACACGCGCGGGGGGAGCGGCTTGAGAGCGATGAGAAACGCCGGCACGAGAATCACCGACAACACGAATGCCGTCAGCGGCCCCATTGACAAGATCACTCCGAGTTGCCGCACCATTGGAACGGATGCCACAATGAGGCTGGAAAAACCGAAGGCCGTGGTAAATGAAGTGACCAGACACGGCCCCGCGCCAAGGTAGAGCGCGTTCTTTGCCGCCGCCACGCGATCGCCCAATGCCTTATAGCTTTCGTTAAAGTGCGTCACTAAGTGGATGACCGGCTCAACACTCGATATGAGCACCATCCCGAAAGCGAGCGCGGTGGTGGAATTGATCTGTATGCCCAGCCAGGACATGACCCCCAGGATCCACAGATCGCATAATCCCACTACGATCATCGTAATCACAGTCGTGCGAAGGCTCTTGAAAATATAGAACGACACCGCGGTGGCTACAGCAAGGCACAACAGGCCGAACGTGTACGCGGTTTGCTTGTTGTAGCGCTGAATGGCCTTGCGAATAACAGGCGCGCCGATGATGCGGTGTTCCGAGCCGGGAGGAAGGTTCTGTGCCAGGATCGCTTCAATCCGCTCCACCAGTCTGGTGATAACCGGCGGATCGAAGCTCCATTGCTCATCCATCCGCACCATAAGCCCAAAAGTCTTTCCGTCCGGCGACACAAGGAGGTCAACGAACGGCAGGGCTTTGCGCACTTTCTCCAGACACTGAGCATCGGACAGACGAGTTCGGCCTTGGTCCTGCACAATAAGCGGATACGACCCGTACCGTCCGTCGCGCTCCTGGAAAACTTTAAGGTTCGCGAGGCTGAGCACCTGGACGATGACGTCGGTG
Source organism: Desulfomonile sp. (assembly GCA_020216785.1). Classification (GTDB taxonomy): domain Bacteria; phylum Desulfobacterota; class Desulfomonilia; order Desulfomonilales; family Desulfomonilaceae; genus JAIWNO01. Next base: position 6,103 of record JAIWNO010000297.1, on the reverse strand, counting down.
CGCTCCAATTCCTCAGTGATGGCTTTGAGCGCAGTCAGGACAGCCGGAGTTTTTGCGGGATCGCTGTTGGACACAGCAATGAGGATAAACTCCTCGTTCCCGAAATATTTGCGGAATTCCTGATATTGAGCGTATTCGGGTGCATCGGTGTTGATGCCGGACTTCAGCGTCACGTCGGCCTTCATGCCGGGCACGAACACCGACAGGATCGCGCTGACGAGCACCACAATAAGGACCGCGATCCTTCGGTGGTCTACGAGCCGGTCGATCGCCGGCCCGTACCACAAGCCCGAGGGGTGTGTGGTCTTAAGCAATGGACGCGACTCCACGGGCGTGGCCTGTGAGAAAATGCGGTGGGTGAAAATCGCTTGACCCGGTCATGCAGTCGTCTCCCACGGATATCGGTCGAGGAACTGGAGCGTGTGCTCAACAATGTGCTTCTCGCGACCGAAGTGGAAATGATCGGCGCCCGGGATAGTGACAGCCATTTTCGGTTCCGGTATCGCGTTCACAAGTTCCTGAAATTTCTCAGGCGAGCAGACGAAGTCCCGGTCACCACAAATCAGGAACTTAGGCCGCGTCTCCCGTTGAAGGAAACTGAAGTCGTATTCGTTCACCGGAGGAGCAATGCCGACGAGCCGGCCCGGCCGCGGGTCATCCGCGGCGGCCTTGAGTCCGACCCAGCATCCGAACGAATAGCCTGCGAGCACAATCCGTCGCGGGTCCGCTTCCTCGAGCCGGTGGATGAAATCGAGCGCAGCCCGTACGTCGTCTACTTCGCTATTGCCGTTGTCATGCTCGCCCTGGCTCCGACCGGTCCCCCTGAAATTGAACCTGAGGCATATGACGCCCCGAGCGAGGAGGCCGTCCGAGACAGCCTTGGTCACGTTATTCCGCATGTTCCCGCCATAGAGCGGGTGCGGATGGCAGATCACCGCGGCGGGCGCGGGAAAAGACACATTGTCAGGTATTTCCAGGATACCTTCCAAGACAATGGTCCCGCACGGGAACGATACGTCGCGACGGGTCATGATAACTTGTTCCCTCCCACAGGATCGGCTGATCGGGCCCTTCCATGAAGTGATGAATCTTCCGGCATGATTCGAGGATGTCATCGAGATAGAGTCTATAGTCCCTGGACATAGACGGCTTCCTCCAGGATGGCGGCGCGTATTCTGGGTTTTATGGTGTCTCTGATGACCAGACCCACCTTCCGTCCAAGGAGATCCTCCAGGAAAAACTTCAAGTCGAAATAGTTGTCGAAAGAGGCTCGGTCAAATTCCACAAGAAAATCGATATCACTATCGCCTAACTGCTCGCCACGGGCAGAAGACCCAAAGATCCCCAAGTGGCGCACCCCGAATTTCCGAATCGTATCCCTGCTATCTTCGACCTTTTTCAAGATGTCTTCACGGGTCATCTTCACAACTCTCATAAACAAAGCCTATACTTCCAGTTCGGTAACGCGATCCAGCCCCATCTTGAGCGGCCGGATAATAAAAGCAGCCACCACTGCGAGAGCGCCGGCGAAGCAGCACGCGGCGATCGCGTAGTCCAGCCGTCCCAAGTCCCGGCCAAAGTACGACGCGGTTACTATTCTGTACACCGGATATGCCTCGAGAAGAATCACCGCGGCCACCGCAAGCCCCGCATAGATCATGGTGACGAGCGCGCCGAAGCTGGTCGCGGTGCGGTTCGGATCCACATCCTTGAAGTCCGCGTGAACTACTCCCATCCCGATGCACAACGATGTGATCCCCACCGTAACAAGGACCACCGTGGCCGTCGAGACCGCCGACATGAAGAGGTCAAGCTGGAGCAGTCGATTGGTCACGATCACGAGAAACAGCCCCAGAGCGATCATCGGTACCAGGTAGAAAAAGAACTTCACCCAGAGCACCTTGCGCAACCGCACCGGAGAGCCTTTGAGTATCCAGAACGCACGCCCCTCCATCGACACCGCAGGAAAGAGAAATCGTATCCCCAGCGAAGCCAACACAAAACCCGCCAGCCCAATATTGAGAAAAGCCACGGCGTTTTTGAGAAAGTGCGTCGCCGCAGGCGAATCGACCGCTGGAAGCACACTGAAATTGTACAAATACACAACGAGCAGCGCGGCGAGAAGCAACACCTGACTGAGGCGGCCCGAATCCCGAGCAGTGAGCAGCGTCTCCTTGATAACCAATCGCACCGTGGGTGCTTCAAGAAATCGTTCAAGCACCCTCTCGAACGCACTAATGAGCCGGCTCCGGGTGAGCCGCGCTCCTCGCGATTCAAAAGCTTTGGAAAACCCGGAAAAATACACTGCTTGGTGATGGTGCCCCACGAGGCGATAAGCCACAATCGCGCTTGCCGCCAGGAGCGCCAAGTAGAAGAAACGGTCTTTATACCCGTAGCCGGTGATGTACGGACGGAGCATTTCCACTATCCACGATGTGGGCAGCAACGGCGACGAGGGCTCCGACATGACGGAGAGGTAATCCATGAGCGAAGCGAACCCTTCGGGATTGAGAAACTCCTCCGGCCGCACCATGCGAAAGAGAAGATAAACACCAGCGAACAGGAGCAAGCCCACGAAGACGAACAGGTCCCGCAGACGCCTGACCGGGAATGTCCGGACCAGCAGTTCCACAATGAAGATCCCGACCGCGGTCGTCATGACCAACAGACAGATCAATCCCACCAAGCTGAGCAAATAAAAGCTCACGCCCACAGGAAAGACCGTACCGTACGCCAGAAACACCGGCAGTCCGAAGACGAGCACCATCCACGAAGACTCGGCGAGGGTCTCGACGAAACGCGCCCCATACAGCGCATGGACCGACACCGGCCCGCTCATGAGCAATTGGAGGTCTTCGGATAGGAAGAATGTGGAGAACGTCGTAATGATGTTGCTCACGATCAGCACAAACCCAAACGTGGCCATGATCATCGACAGGAGTTTCACCGCGGCTACGGTGCCGAACATCTCTTCCGCGGTGAAGTGCGCGAGTGCTTTGGTGAACACTACGTAGATCATCACCCACAGGACCGCCACCAGTCCCGCGATAAACGGCAACCGCAACCGCTCCCTACCGGGAGTACGCAACCTGTTGCGGAACCGCTTCCAACGCGGACTGAGCAGCAACAGCAGCCGTCTCACGCTCGGTCCTCCGGCTTGGCGAGAGACCGCTCCCATTCAACCTGCGCCGCGTCCCTTCGCCGCTCAATAATCGCGAGCACGGGGATGCTTACCTCATAGAGCGCAATGAGGGGCACTGCCATAAGCACTTGGCTGAACACGTCAGGCGGTGAAAGAATCGCGCCGATAATAAATGCGATGACGATGAAGTACCGTCTCCCTCGCCTGAGCATTCCGGAATTGAGCAAACGCAGAAAACCGAGAAACACGATCACTACCGGTGTTTCAAAGACCGCCCCGAAGGTCAACGTCAATTTCAGGAGGAGCGAGACATAGTCTCTCACGGAGAGCATCGGTTTGAGTTCCGGAGTCTGGAAGCCGAGAAAGAAATTGAAAATAATCGGAAACGCCACCAGGTAGGCAAAGGCCCCCCCCAAATAAAACAGACCGGTGCCGAAAGCGAGAAACGGCAACGCGTACCGGCGCTCATGCTCATACAGGCCGGGCGCAATGAATTTCCACAACTCATAGAGTAGGTACGGCAAAGTAATATACAGTCCCGCCGCAATTGACAGCTTCAGCAACATGAAAAACGCGTCCGGCAACCCGGTGAACACCAGAGCGGAGTCTTTCGGGAGGAGTTTCAGAAGCGGATTGGCGATGAAGTCATAGAGCCGCTGTGAAAACACACCGCACACGCACGACGCGGCGACCAGAGCGACAGACGCCCGGAGCAACCGCTGCCGCAATTCTCCAATGTGATCGAAGAAGGACATGCGGGCATCGGCGTCAGTCAAGACAGTTTCCCTTCCTTGGGCGTGACTTCCTGCTTTTCGGAGCCCGCGGTCTCATCGGGCGGTTGCTCCTCGGCGGTGTCTCCTTTCATATCCTTTTCTGCGGCTGCCTCGAGCAGATCCGCATAGAAGTCGGGGCCGGATTTCTCGCCGGGCATAGGCAAAGGCTCGGTGGGTGAATCGGACGATTTCGGCGTAATCGGCGGCGCAGGCTCGGATATCGATTTTAGTTCCTGGTCGATACTGCGGCGGAAGTCCCACGACATGTTCTGGATGTCCCGATAAACCTTGCCGACGGCTTTGGCGACTTCGGCAAGCTGCCGCGGGCCGAGGACGATGAGTCCGATCAGCAGAATGACCAACAGTTCCCACGATGATATTCCAAACACGAGTACCTCTCATGCCGCACGCGATCTGGAAGCTGAAGAATAAATCGGAATAGCAAAAGCTCTTGCCTGAAACATGGAAAAATCAGTTGCGCCAAAGCGCTGCGCCGATATAATCAGCTCCGGCGTGAGGTCTCGTCCGCAGCCATCATCATCGAATGGATTTTCTTCCGGCCGGACTCGATGTCACAGAGCCGCCCCGGCTGTGGACCCTCGTGGCGTATGATAACACCCGCCCGGAACCTTGAAAAGGAGTACGATGGTCATGATTGGCGGCCGACTAATATTGGCGGCGCTGTGTCTTATGGCAACCATTTCGGCTGCAGATGCCGCGGGGCCAAGGATGCGCGTGGACCGGGAAATCCACAACTACGGGACAGTGCTGTACGGAGACAGGGTCGTAGAAAAATTCCAATTCACCAACAGCGGCGACGAAATCCTCGTAATAGACAAAGTGCGGCCGGACTGTGCCTGCACCAAGGTTGAGGCGCTGCAGCGGGAAATCTCTCCCGGCGGCACGGGCACAATTGTGGCCGAGTTGGACACCGTGGGCCTGAGCCAGGGCGCAAAGCGCACCAACATAATCGTGCAGACCAACGATGCAAGCCGCCCGGTCGTCAAGTTGACGCTGATAGCGTATGTTCAGCGCCAAGTGGATGTCACCCCGGCCTTCCTCGCGCAAAAACTGAGAGCGCATACCGAGAACATTTCTTTTCGTATGAAAATCTTCAACACTTCGGACCGCCCTGTAACGCTCCAGAGCATCGACGTGAAGGGCGCGGGGGTTGCTGCCACGCTGTCGCCGTCTTTGATCGTGGTCCCACCCTTGGGAGAGGTTCCGTTCACAATCGAGATGACCCTATCCGAGGACAAAGGGCGAACGATCTACGCGGGGAACGTTCTGCTCCGAACCGACCACCACAGAGAGCAGGAGATGATCCTGCGATACTTCATCCAGGTGGGAGAGACGCGGTAATATGTTTCTTGGCCGGCGTTTCTGAGCGGATAAGAAATGAAAATCAAGTACTTTTCCCACACTGATACCGCTCTGGTCGAGTTTTCCGATCGCGCGGTCGCAGAAATAAAGGAGATCAACAAAAACATCCATATCGATCTTGACCGTTCGGGCAATCTGATCGCTACGACTGTCGAACACGCCCGCCGGAAGGCGAATTTACCGTTCTTATCATATGAAGAGTTGGAAGAAGCTCCTGCCAAATCGACCCGGAGGACAGCTAAAGGCCGTCGCTGATCCGCTCAATGTGTCGGTCCGCACCCCATCAATCATAATTCATAGGTCTTTTCCGTGACTGTCCTGGCGTGCCCCCCCTTGCCCGTTCCTTGCCGAATCCTCAGGACAGGAGATCTGTGCAGAGGTGACATTTCGCGTCACTTGGCATAGCGCTTGCTTGAACCAATTCCGGATTATTCATTTTCAGACAAACCTTAGACTTTCGATCAGTCGGTTTTCGTGAGCCTTCCGCGTTTCAGCAATACGCTGGGCTGCATTCAAGCCATGTTCCGTTTCGTTTCCGAAGGTGTTATAGTAACCGGCATTGTTTTCAGCGCCTAAGCAAAGTGAGGGATCAGGGTTTTGAGAGCCCCCGGATTTCCCTGGAAACGGTTGAATCTTCGGAACAGGCTGTCTTTGAGATCGTTCAGAGCGCCGAAGAACCGGTTGTGGGTTGCCCATTTCCGGGTCTCCTTCCGGATGTACTCCGCAGCGTTGAGTTTCGGCGCATACTTGGGAAGGAAATGGACCTCGATGAGATCTTTGATTTCCTCCAACCACTTCCGGATAG
>JAIWNO010000296.1 GCA_020216785.1 Desulfomonile sp. | reverse complement strand
GTCTAGCCCGGCCCAATGCGACACAGCAGCGCATCTTGGATGCGGCAGGGTTGAATCAACCTCCCGTGCTTAATGTGCCCAGAAAAAAGGGGGGACCCAAGAAGGGATAACTTTTTAATTTTGATCGGTTACCCCATTGGCAAGGTCCAACCTTTTGGGGAACATCCGTTTGAACGAGTAATTGACGGATTCGATTTCTCCTTCCAGGCGTTGTCTCAAGTACTCCTTGACCTGCGGCCAATCCTCATCGGCCACCAGGTCTTTCGGTCCTCGACCGTCCACCAGTTGCTTTACCGTGTATCCGAAGATGTGCGCCATTTTAGGATTGACGTATTGAAGACGTCATCCTGGATAAGATACACGCCAACGATCGATTTTCCCGTGATCTTCCTGAATTGGGTGGCCGATTGGCGCAGCGCATCCGCTATTGTTTGGAACTTGGATTCCGCTGCTTGCAAGCGGGAGACTTTTCGCCGGAGCTGGACGATTTCCTCAGTGAGTTGCTGCTTGGTTTTCTTCGCGTCCTGCATCTCAGGTAAAGATGGCGCCGCGCTTCACTATGACGGTGAAGCGCGGCGCCCGACCGGACATCACTTGGCTGCCTTCATCCACTCAGGCAGTGTAACTTTGCCCTCCGCCAGCGACTGAGGAAGAACAATCACGCGTTTGCCGTCCATGGTCCATTGGAACCAACAACCGACAGCCGCCTTTTCCGGATCGTCGCCGTAGATTACCTGCTGACCTTCGTCAAACTTGATGCGGCCTATGACTCCTTTGCGATCGGTCTTCTTGATTTCTGCTACCACCTTGTCCGGGTCGAGCGTACCCGCGCGCTCGATGGCTTCGGCAAGAATGTAGACAGCGTCATAAGACGGCGCAGGGCCGTGGCCCGCCTCTATCGGCGCTCCGAATTTCTTGATGTAGGCTTCATAAAATTCCTTGGCCGGCGCGTACTTGTCCGTGGGGATCGCGCTGCCAATCTCGTAATTGACGTTGAGCAGCCCACCGATCTTCCCTTCGAAGGTTTTCCACGCGCCCGGACCGGACATCGGAGAGATAAAGCCCGCAACGAGCGCGCCGATCTTCATACTCTGCCATTGTTTGAGCAGGATCCCGCTTTGGGGCATGTCGAAAATGGGAAGGATAACCTGAGCTCCTTTCGTACGGGCTTTCACGAGTCCGGCAGAGAAGTCGGACGACCCGGTGGGATATGCTTCCATGCCTACCACTTCGTAGCCCATCTTCTCGGAGACGATCTTAGCGGTGGTTTCACCGGTGGTCTTCGCCCACAGCACGTCCTGATGCATTACGTACAGTTTATTGAATCCGAACTCTTTATTCATGTGTCCGAGCATACCCGCCATATAACCTACAAGGTACTTGGCGTTCAGGCACACTCGAAAGCAGTACTTATATTTCTCCGGCTCTTCTTTGACCTTGTCCTCGGACTTTGGGGACATGGCTATGGTGCCCAGCATCGGCACCTTGTACTTAGCGATCATGTCCATTCCGGGCAAAAGCGCTTCCGACCGGAACGGTCCAACGAGGATCGCGTGCACTTTCTTTTCCGTGATGATCTTCTCCAGGCCGAGCAGCGCCTCGGACACGGGCACGCCCGGCGACGAGTCCCGCAGGTCCGATGTCTCGATCTTGAACGGCCGCTTTTCGTTGCCCACCTTCACGCCGCCCTTGGCATTGATCTCATCGACGGCCAGTTGGACGCATTTAAGCGCTTCTCGACCTTCCACGGTAGTCAGCGATGTGGGCACCCCCACCACGATTGGATCCGCGGCAAAAGACGGCAGTGCGGTTGCGAGACCCAACACGAGCGCCAACGCAGAGAAGACGACCAGCAGTTTCTTCATGGTGATCCTCCTTGGATGGTGGGAAAGGCTCGCGTCTGCCTTTATCGGTGCACAGCAGAAGAATCTCCGTCGGGTCAGCCTCCTCGAGGAGGAACAACCACGACAATTTCTGCGACGTCAGACGCGTGGCCCTTCGTGTAGACCTCATCACGGGACGGAAGATCCCTTCCCGTCTGAACAAAGAACGACGTGCCGTGGTGAGAACGAAACGGTGGTATCATACACTTTGTCTCGTGAGTCAGCCAAGTATTATGAGCGCTCTCGTTCAGGCCGGCAGTCGGAGCTTCGTATCCTCACGCGCGGCATCTACCGGAATCAAGATACCCGCACGATCTATAAGGTATTGACATCGCCCTACAATTTTGGTCACACCCTCGTCGGTGCGCCACGGATCGTGATGAAAGAGGATCAAGCTTTTCACGCCTGCCTCGACGGCAAGCTGTGCGACCGATTCCACGTCCGAATGCCCCCATCCGCGACGGATCTCCATTTCCTCTGGAAGATACTGACAATCGTGAATGAGCAGGTCCGCATCGCGGCAGAAACTCACAAAGTCCTCGAAACGCGTTCCGATCCAGCCGTCGTGCCTCAGTTCATTGTCAGTAAGGAAAACAAAGCTGGTGCTATTTTCGGTAAATCGGAACCCGACGCCGCCTTGGGGGTGCTGCAAGCGATGAGCCTGAATAAGAGCGCCACCCAACTCCATCGGACCTTTTGCCAGCACGTGGCCGGGTTCGATCCGCGCCAACAGGTCATCGAAGCGCACGGGCCAAGTCCCATCCACCAACCGTTCGCTGAAGACGCGCCTGAGTCCCTGCATACCTCTTGTGAAACCGTCCACAATCATATGCGTGGATTCTCGAAAAATAGGACCAAAGAAGGGTATCCCGAGCACATGGTCCCAGTGGATGTGCGTCATGAGCAGGACAAGGTCGAGTTCATCCCCGCGGGTTATCAAAGCGTCCCCCAGTCGACGAATCCCTGTTCCGGCGTCGATGATCACGCTCCGGCCGGATGACAGCGTAACCTCTACACATGTGGTGTTCCCCCCAAAGACTACCGTCTCCGCTCCAGGCGCTGCAATCGAGCCTCTCGTGCCCCATAGGGTGATTTCCATGGTACGCCCTTGTCAGGAGGCCGCGTTACTGGTAGATTCTGGTTACTTTAGCAGGGAAATGCACCTTCCGTCACTCTGAATCGTCTCCGAATGCTCTTTCGGCAACGTCTTGGTCGGGCGGCCGGCGCAATCGTCGGATTTTCGGTGCATCCCGGCGTTCGTGAGAATCTGTACTATGGTTGGGCATCCGTCAACTACATCCTCTTGGAATTTCGAACTGGAACGCCTTCACAAGAAAGACCTCTTCCGGCACATGCCGACCGTTTCCGGCCCCGCAGGCCGCACGATCATCGTGGACGGGGTGGAGGCTCTCAATTTTTCCAGCAACAATTACCTTGGACTCGCTTCTCATCCCGCGCTCGAAGAGGCCATGATCGCATATACGAGACGCTTCGGCGTGGGGGCCGCGGCGTCCCGCCTTATAGCCGGCAGCGGTGAGGCGCATCGCGAGCTGGAGGAATTCATTGCCCGCTGGAAAGGCACGGAGGCCGCGCTGGTGTTCGGAAGCGGATATCAAGCCAATGTGGGCGTCATTTCCTCGCTTGGCGAGGCGGTCGACCTGATCCTTTCCGACGAGCTGAACCACGCAAGCATCATTGACGGGTGCCGCCTCGCGCGCGCTCAAGTTCAGGTCTATCCACACCTCGACTTGGAGCGTCTCGAAGATCTCCTCCGGGTGTCAGGATACCGTCGCAAGATCGTTGTCACCGAATCGGTCTTCTCTATGGAAGGCGACCAAGCTCCGCTTCGCGAACTGGACGCTCTCTGTAAACGCTGGGGAGCAATCCTGATGGTGGATGAGGCACACGCTGCAGGAGTTTTGGGACCTCAGGGCCGGGGATTGGCGGCCGAGCTCGATGTGTGGCCCGAAATCCAGATGGGGACGCTCAGCAAGGCGGTAGGCGTTTCAGGAGGATATGTGGCGGGCAGCCGTTCGCTGGTACAGCTCCTGGTGAACAAGGCCCGTTCGCTCATATACACGACGGCGATGCCGGCCGGCATTATGGGGGCCGCTCTCGCGTCGTTGAAAATCATTTCGTCTGAAGAGGGCGATCGGCTCCGCTCGATTCTCCGCGCAAACGGAGAGACTTTCCGAGACTTGATTCGGGAGTATCTTGGTTACCGGACACGCGCGGGTCACATCGTCCCCGTGCGCATCGGTGACTCCCGTCGGACAATGGAAGTGAGCCGCAGATGTCTGGATAATGGTGTCTTCACCCACGGCATCAGGTATCCGACGGTACCGGAAGGCACCGCGCGACTCCGATTCAGCCTTACCAGCGTCCACACTCAAGAAGACCTCCACAGGGCAGTGTCCGTGCTCCAGTCAGCGCTGCATACCGACAATTGGGCGGCCTGCCGGGAAGTGAGCCATGTTCGACTCGATTGAATCGCTCGAAACATGCTTCCGTAACGAAGGCTATATACTTGAGCGCTCCCTGGCAACAGTGGTCTATCTCGCATGGCGTCTAAGAAAGCCTCTATTTCTTGAAGGCGAGCCGGGTGTGGGCAAGACCGAAACCGCGGTGGTGATGGCCAAAGTACTCAACACCGACCTCATCAGGCTCCAGTGCTATGAAGGACTCGACGCGAGCCACGCGCTCTACGAGTGGAACTATCCGCGGCAAATCCTCGCCATAAAGCTTGGAGAACAATGCGAAGCAGACCCCGCCCTGGTGGGAAAGACGATCTTCACCGAGGAATTTCTCATCAAACGCCCGTTGCTCGAGGCAATACTGCCCACAAGAGAGCGGGAGCCTGTTTTGCTCATTGACGAGATCGACCGGTCCGACGAGGAGTTTGAGGCACTGCTTCTTGAGGTGCTCTCGGACTTCCAGATCTCGATCCCTGAGATCGGCACGCTCCGGGCGCGTCACCGTCCTATGGTGATCCTCACTTCCAACCGTACGCGCGACATCCACGATGCTCTCAAGCGCCGGTGCATGTATCACTGGATCGACTATCCTTCCATGGAAAAGGAAAGACAAATCATTGAGGCGCGTGTTCCAGGCATTTCCGAAGAGCTTGCTCAGCAAGTTGCTGCGTTCATGCAGCGCATCAGGGGAAAAGATTTCGTCAAGAATCCCGGCGTCGCGGAGACGCTCGATTGGGCCTCGGCCCTGCTGGCACTGGACCGTACGGCCCTCGACGAGGAGACAGTGGAAGAGACGCTCGGGTGCATTCTCAAGTATAAAGAGGATATGGCATCTTTCAAGACCCTGTGGCAGCAACAGGATTTCAGGAACTCGATGCTGGCCGAGGTCTTCCGAAGCACGTGCTGAAAATGACCACTGAGGCTCACTAATAGAGCGATCCGCAAATACCCCCACAAACATCTTGGGTGGGTGAGGCGTTGAACAACGCAATATGCGTCGTAGGGGCTGGTCTGAGACCTGCCCCTACCCAAGTCTGCCCCTGACGACAACGTAAACGTATTTCTGAATCGCTGTACTGGGCCGCTTTTGTAGACGTTGATCAGGGCTAACACATTGCCATCAGACGTGGAGAATCTCTCCGTGGACAGTCAGCCGGGAATCATACCTACAGCCGCGAGTCCGGCCGTGCCCCAGCACTCCCTAGCGGGAAGGATAATCTCGTTCGCACGAATCCTGAAAGATCATGGATTCACGGTCTCCACGCCATCGGTCATAGACGCGTGCAGAGGGGTTTCGTACATTGGGGTGGAGCGGCGCTCCGACTTCAAGGCGCTGCTCAAGGCGCTGTTTATGACACGCGCTGAAGAGACCGTGCTCTTTGATCGCCTTTTTGAGGAATTTTGGTCCGCGAGCGCGCCTGATCGCCGCGTCGATCTGCCCGACATACCAAGGCCGGAGCCGGGCACGACGACTCAGTTGCCCATAGGAGCGGACGTCAGAGTGTTTGCGGGACCCGACGAAGTGACTCAAGATCTCTCTGAAATGGATGAAGAGGCACTGGCAGAGGCGGGTATCTCGGATTCCCAAGAGCAACAGGCGAGGAATGAGCAGCCCTATGTCGTTTATTCGCCTGTGGAAGTGCTCCGTCAACGGGATTTCCGGGATGTTCCCGAGGGCGACGATCCGGTCATGGACCGCCTGATTGCTTCGATTGTGGCGCCGCTGCTCAGGCGGACGGGAGCGCGTAGACGACCGGCATCTTCGGGCACGCGACTGGACCTTCGCAAGGCCCTTCGGCGCAGCCTGCTGCACGGCGGAGAAATCGTCGATCTCCCGCGGTTCAGGCAGCGGCCGCGGCTGAAAAAACTCGTCTTTTTGTGCGACGTGAGCGGGTCTATGGACCCATATCTCCGCTTTATGCTCCGGTTCATCAGAGAGATTCAGCAGCTCCCGACTCGCGTCGAGACGTTTGTATTTGCGACGCGTCTCACTCGTATCACCCCTATGCTTACTCGCCTGCCATTTCAGCGCAGTCTCAAGGAAATCGCCGCGAGTGTTCGGGACTGGTCGGGCGGCACTCGTATCGGCGAATGTCTGCATCAGTTTACTTCGCTTTACGGCGGATCCATGCTCAGGCCCTCGACCGTGATGATCATTCATTCAGACGGTTGGGACCGCGGTGCCCCCGAACTGCTGGAAGCCGAATTGATCAAAATCAGCCGGACCGCGTACCGGCTCATTTGGGTCAATCCGCTGCTTGGCATGCCCTCGTACGAGCCTATCTGCCGCGGCATGAGGACCGCCCTCCCCTATCTGGATGCATTCCTTCCCGGACACAACGTCGCGGGCCTCGAACGCACCGCGGGAACCTTGCGGGCGGTATTGTAACGCGGACGAGCGAGCTGATCATTGCACAGCATAAAGAGCGTGCCGGCGTTGGACAAACCTTGTGGATTTTGCGGTAAGTCCCAATATAGCAGTTGCCAAAAGTTCTGACCGAATCGCAGGTCTTTCGGTGGGTGTCGGGAGGTTCTGTGAACGAAGATTCGACGGCCTTGCGCCCCTGGTCTCGAGAGGATCGAGCGTGTTCCAGGTTCCGCACTGCCTACGCAAACCAGTCTCTGGACCGATTAGGCATGGTCTTCCTTCCGAATGGTACCGGCGGCTATTTCCTCCAGGCGTTTTGCCACGACCTCGTTTCCCAAGAAATTCTCCTGGTGAAGGCGCGCGCGGTACTCGTCCACCCGCGTCGCGAACTCAATAAGCGCCTTCTCCGATTGGCAGGCTCCGAGAGAATACGCACCGAAACCAAGTTTAGCAAGGAAGTAGGCGTTAAAAAACTGCTCGTACGCGTAGGCAATCGGAAACGAAAAGACCGGTTTACCCAAATATAACGCCTCGGATACGACATTGTGGCTCCCATTGGCGATTACCCACTGACTGGACGCGAGATCCTCAAGAAAGCCATCGGTTGACCTTTCTTTGAATAAGAGATTCCCTCGCTCAGGCTGTTCGCCGAATCCGTAGATGACGAAACGCCGGTCGATCTTCTCCAAGATCGGAAACAGGCGGTGAAACGTCGGTGATGTCTGGTACACGAGCACATGATCGCCTTCTGTAGCCCGGCGCTCAACCACAGCCCTGCGGAGGATTGGGGGAAACACCTCGGTTTTCGCTGGGTCTTTTGCCGGAAGATGAAAGAAGGAGATGATCACATAGCGATCCGCGCGGCTGTATAGGCGACGGATGGACCAGCCTGTCATGAAACGACTGAAGCGCTCTTCTGGTGGAACTGTGTACGAGCAATGGGTGATGATGTGCTGATGGTCGAGGCTCACGCACAGCCTACCGAGTTTGCGCGCGGCAAGCGGAGTGAAGTACTCATAGTCGGTGACAATCAGGTCAGGGTCAAATGCGGTAATGATCTCCTTAACTCGCCGAACCACCGGTCCGCTCCGCACAAACACTCGAAGTGCGTTCATCACGGTCGCGGGAATGTCGACGCGGTTGTTACGGTAGAGTGTTGCCGGCATCGGCACGTCCTCTACCGTGTACCCGAAGGATTTCAGGTCATGCGCTCTGCCGCCCCCGACGAAAATGAACTCGTGAGCGGACATCTCCTGGGCCATGATAAGAGCGCGGTTCACATGGCCGGCCGCGTCGCCCATGACACCATAGAGAACCCGAGCCATTCAGAGGAGGCCTCCATCAGAAGCGCATCTGTTCATCGGGGATACTCAAATCGGTGCAGCAGTCCCGTGTCATTTCACCCGTGACCAAAGCTGGTCTTTTCCATTCCGCGCGGGCGAGCGTGTGATCATGAAGTCGCCTTTGACACCGTACACATAGAAGTCAACAAGCGTTGAGTTGGGGAAACGAATCGACATGACGTGGTCTTTGTCTCTGGTCTTATCTCTATCCTTGTCCGGGATGTGCCACATCCCGTCCGCGCCTGCGGGGAAGTCCTTATTGAAAATCCGACACGTGCCATCTTTTCTTAAAGCCATCATAGTACGATGGCCGGAGACAGACCCATTGTTGCGCTTTTCCGCCAGCGGGTTGTCGTCGGGGAGCACTTCCCAGGTTCCTACCACTTGGTCCCAGTCTATTGTTTGTTGAAATATCTGTTCCGGAGTCATTCCCCCCCCGGCGTTGGTCTCCGGACAAGCCGATCCTCCTCCTACAACAAGGAGAGCCAATACCAGGGCTGAAAACCTCTTCATTCATCCTCCCTGAGGGTGATGGTACAGCGCGTTTGCGCCGGGCGGAATAAAGGTTGCCGTTCTGCGGCTCCATGTCAAGTGGAAAGGAACGCTACCCGCGCAACAAAATAGTTTTATTATGTGATTTTCATATGTTAATCTCTTCTACTCGCCAATTCTTCCCAGCTCGTCCATAACCTCTGGACATCAAATATTTTACTTGACACGCTAACAAGCGCATGTTACCTGCACCAGCCAGGACATCGGAGGGAGGCCACCTCTCACCTGCTATTCTTGATTACTAGGCTTCAAGGCAGACAGATAGGCCATATAAAAGGAGGGTATGATGATAAGAAGAATTTTCGGTCTCTTCATCTGCGTCGTCGTGCTTGCGTCGGCAACGTTGGCGCTTGCGGGCGGCCCCGTTGCCCCGGCACCGGCAGCGGCCCCACCTTGCGGTCCCGCATACGGCAGGGGCGGTAATCCGTGCGCATTTTGGGGCGACGCTCCATTTCCCGGGCTCTGCGGCGGCGTGGTTGCATTGCCGTTCCTCGTGGTGGGAACGATTCTCGGCGGCAATCCTATGGGACCGTGCGGCCCGGCTCCTCTGCCTCGCTACGGTTGCGCGCCCGGCCCCGTTGCTCCTGTGCCTTACGGACGCTTCGGCGCGGCTCCCGGATATCCCCCTACCTACGCTAACCAAGGAATTCTCGGGGGACTGCCGGGGATTGACATCGCGTCCGGCCTCCTTAGCGGTATAACCGGCGGCCAAGGACTTCTCTAAGAAAAGAACCTACTCGGTTCACGCACACAAATCGCCTCTCTGCAAAGCCTTCCATCGGGGACTTCGGTCCCCGATTTTAGTTGTGAAGAGAACGCGGTCTTCCGGGACCCCCGTTTTCGTGTGAAAAGGGGGGGTCACGCACCCTCCCTGAAAAGCGCGAACTTCTTTGCAAGGTGCTTCGCTTACGCCTCGCGACCTTGCAGTTTCCCGTAGAATTTGTTTGAGCGCTCGCGGGATGCATTTATCGTTGTACCTTTTGCACTCCAACGCTTCCGGCCGTATGATACAAGTAATCTATTCAGGAGAGCGTTGATGCCGGCCCCCACGGGACATAACGGGCTCGGGCGTCTCGAAGTAATCGAAGGGGTGCTCGACCGCATTGTATACGCGAGCGAGTCAGGCGACTTTGTGGTGGCGAGGCTCGTGGTGAGAGGCCGCCGTGACCCTTTGACAATAGTCGGCAACCTGCCGTCACCGCGGCCTGGCGAAACCCTCATACTCGAAGGGAACTGGGAATTCGACAAAAAGTTCGGGGAACAGTTCCACTTTGAGCGTGCCGAAACACGCGCGCCGTCCACCGTGCAGGGCATCGAGAAATATCTTTCGTCCACGCTCGTCAAAGGAATCGGACCCGAAATGGCCCGACGCATCACCACGATGTTCGGCGAGGCGACCCTGGACGTCATCGAGAACCATCCGAACAAGCTCCTCAAGGTTCCCGGCATCGGCAAGCAACGTGCGGAGCGGATTTCTCAGGCATTTCAGGACCAGAAGGCTATCCGCAACGTGATGCTCTTCCTCCAGACTCACGGTATCACACCGGCGTATGCTCTCAAGATCTTTAAGAAATATGGAACAGCAGCGATCGATGTGGTTTCAACTAACCCGTATGTACTTGCCACTGACATTCGCGGCGTAGGCTTCAAGAGCGCTGACAAGATCGCGGGAAGCCTCGGTATAGACATGAAGTCGCCCTTGCGCGCGCAGGCCGGCATCCTGCACGTGCTGGACACAGTGCAATCTGAAGGGCACGTTTACTATCCCCTTAACGCGCTGGTCGAAAAGGCGCGAGACCTCCTGAGCATCGACGTGAACACATTGGACAGGGCGCTCGGGCAACTCCGCCAAGGACGATTGATCGAGATCGAGGGCGATCGCGTCTATCCAGCGAGGATGGCCTATCTCGAAAATCAGGTTGCTGAGCGGCTCGCGCATCTGCTGACATCACCACGGTTCCTCCCGTCCATTAACGTGGACGCGGCAATGCGCTGGGTTGAGCAACGCAGCGCGATCGAGCTGTCTACCGCGCAGAAGGAAGCACTCCGCGCGGCAATCGAGCATAAGGTGCTAATCATCACCGGTGGACCCGGCACGGGCAAGACCACGGTGCTCAGGGCGCTTAACGACATCCTCGAGGCGAAGAAGCTCCGCGTGCTCATGGCCGCGCCCACGGGCCGTGCTGCAAAGAGGCTCGCTGAAGCCACCGGACGGGACGCCAGGACTGTTCATCGGCTGCTGGAATACTCGCCCGGCGAAGGCGGCTTCCTCAGAAGCCCTGAGAGACCGCTCGACGCGGAATTCGTTATCGTGGACGAAGTCTCCATGGTGGACATCACCCTGATGTACCACCTATTGGGTGCGGTCGATCCCCGGACCACGCTAGTCCTCGTGGGGGACGCGGACCAACTGCCGTCCGTGGGTCCGGGCAACGTGCTTGGCGATCTTATCTCATCGGGAGTAGTCCCGGTAGTCCGCCTGGATACGGTCTTTCGTCAGGCCCGCAGCAGTCTGATCATTACGAACGCGCATTTGGTAAACCGGGGCACGATGCCGATCCCCGCGGCCGACCGCAATGAGATCTCCGACTTTTACCTTATCGAAAAGGACGACCCCGAAGAAGCGCTTCGAATCATCAAGGAGATGGTCACCCGCAGGATCCCCGACCGGTTCGGCCTTAATCCGGTCACGGAAATTCAGGTGCTCAGCCCCATGCACAAGGGGACGCTCGGGACCGAGAACCTCAATCGGGAGCTGAAGCAGCTTCTCAACCCCAATGGACAAGCCGTGAAAGGCGGTCGCTTCGCAGTGGGCGACCGGGTGATGCAAATTCGCAACGATTACGACAAAGAAGTATTCAACGGTGATGTTGGCCGCGTGGCCTCATACAACGACGAATGGGAAGAGGTTACGATCGACTACGACGGCCGTCAGGTGACCTACCATGTTTCGGAACTGGACGACGTAATCCTTGCGTACGCCGTAACCATCCACAAAGCCCAGGGAAGCGAATACCCAGCGGTGATCATCCCCTTGAGCACCCAGCACTACGTGCTCCTCCGCCGAAACCTCCTTTACACTGCCATGACCCGCGGCAAGCAGCTCGTGGTCCTGCTCGGCAGCCCCAGAGCGCTGAAGATCGCCGTCGAGAACACCATCGTGGAACCTCGGTTCACCGGCTTGGCGGAGAAGCTCGCTCGCGGTGGGAGCGCGGGAATGGATGATGTTATGGGGCGGTCACAGTAGGACGCGCGTCTGTGGCTGCTTCACCGGTTCCCGCAGTCCATCTCCGAGTCCCCCCGGGACGGCTGAGAGTAGCCGGTCGATTTTCACCGGAGGGAACGGCATCATGGCGAGCATTCACTGGTCGTTGAACGTCCATTACATCTTCAGCACGCCCGGCCTCGCACAGACATAGCAGCTGCCAAAAATAATTTCCGATTGATTTCTCCTGGGTGTCGGGAGGTTCCGCGAACGGTGATTTGACGGCCTTGCGTCGCTCGAAGTGAACGGGGCCTCTCGACACCCACCAAAAGACCTGTGATTCGGTCAGAACTCTTGGCAACTGCTATGATACAGCTCAGCACTGAAGAGCGAAGATTTCCGCGTAGAAGGCGTTGCGATTTTCGTTAGTTGTAACAATCCATTTCGCGCTTGGGAATCATTGTTTCGCGGGGAAAGAGTTTTTTGCAAATTCAGCCGCGTCGGAAGATGACCTCTCAGGGATTCATATGAGAAGCGGTATCAGGGGAAACATCCATGCGCGGCTTAGGGCTCCCTCATAGCATGGGGCTCTCCCAGACCACCCTTTTTCCGGTCTGCCGCCGGACGGTCAGATCGGCTCCTTAGGGGCCTCTTTGCAGCAACCACCCACTTCTTCCGCGACTTCACGGGTCTGTTCTCGCAGGCGACCGATCCCAATGCTGCGAAGATAGGTACGCTCTGTTGGAGATCGCCCACACCGTCGCTCAATTGCTCTCCAAAGGGAGCCTTCCGGGAAGCGCGGGGCAAGGCGCCGGGTGCGCTCAAGAACCTCGCTTCTCGCCTCTTGGAGGCTTGGCGTACTCTCCCCCTGACTGACCACATCATAGAGGGATCATACGCGCACGGTCCCAGATCAGATTCTGTCCCGATACCTCTTGACCGGCGTCGCGCTTCGGTCGGCTTCCCCCCTCGTGCACGCCCTTGATCGGGCCTTGCTCTCTTGATGGAATGACCACCAAGAGGGCAGAACATTGCCTCGCCCGTCGCCCCCCCGATCTCCTGCAGAACAAACAGCCATGTCCCGCCCCCAACAACCGCTCGCCCTTCATCGCTTCGTGTCCTGACGAAGTGGTTGACATGCTCCAGAAGATCCCGGATAATAGTATCCAGTTCTTTTGGGTTAATCCCAAGACTGGGCGATCTTATCATCCGAGTTGGAATAAGAAGTGGTTTGAGGCAAAGACGGGAGCCGGAATTGTTGCAGAGTTCCGTCGGCACGATCTCAGGTACGACTCTGCCGTCCAGGTATATGAGGCTACCCATGACCTTGGAGTCGTCAAAGACCTTCTCGGACACATGACGCCAAGACGACCTTCGATAGGCACATATCAGGCCAACGCGGCGACGCGAGGCGGTTGAGATGGTGAATTCATTGCGGAGGGCAACGATGCGGAATAATTAGTCTTTCTTACTAGCTAACACAAATTTGGTCCACCACTGGACCCTCAACTATGTTTTTTGGTGTGATTCCAAGGCCGAATTACCACCTTTCGTCAGAGAGTCGCTGGTTCGATCCCAGCACGGCCCACCACATTGACTGCAACGCGGCGAGGTTCCTGTACCGTATCGGGAGCGCGTCCGAGGATCCGACGGTACGAACGAAGCACATCGTCCCCATCGTCTAGTCAGGCCTAGGACACCGGCCTTTCACGCCGGCGACAGGGGTTCAAATCCCCTTGGGGACGCCAGCAATATTAGATAGTTAGTGTTTTAGTCGTCGGGAACAAGAAGGGTT
>JAIWNO010000157.1 GCA_020216785.1 Desulfomonile sp. | reverse complement strand
GCAACCAGATAGTCGACAATGCGGCTGACGTATGCCCTCACGTTCAAGTCTGCCAGGTTGTCTGACTTGCAGTATTGCTCGTGCATGAGCGCCATAGCACTGATGCGGTTTTCGGTTTCCCGGACCATCGTGAGAAACGCATCCTCCCGCATCTGACGTGCCTGCAACCGAAGCAGGCTCTGAATCACCTGCAAGTTGTTCTTCACACGGTGGTGGAGTTCCCGGAGAAGCACCTCCTTTTCCTCCAAGGCTTCTTTGAGGCGGGCCTCGGCTTCTTTGAGAGGGGTGATGTCCACACAGAGCCCCCTAATCCCTACTACTGTGCCTTCCTTCACTACCGGAGTCGAATAAGTGACAATAACCGCTCTTGAGCCGTCACTCCTGATGGTTTCATATTCTTGGGGAATGAATTTCTCGCCCGCGACGATCTTTGCCATATTCCTACGTAATCGTTCTCGATCCGCCGGTAAGATCACTTCGGCTACATTAAGGCCCCGGTCCACTTCTTCCGGCGTCCGTCCGGCGTACTCATATGCCGCTTTATTGGCGAACACGAATTTGCCTTGGGTATCCACTTCGAATACGATTTGGGGTAATCCCTCCGCGAACGTACGGAACCGCTCCTCACTTTCTTTCAGCAAATTCTCGGCTCGGATGCGCGTAATTGCTCCGCCGATTTGGGAAGCCAAGCCCTCAAGAAGGTGACGGATCGAAGTGGGGATCGCCTGCAGCGTTCGTGAGGCAAGGTAGAAGCTCGCGATTACCGATCTACCGTGAGTAATGGGAAGCGAAGCCGTGCCCTGGAGACCCTCCTGTTCCAGGATCGCCCTCATTGGCGGAGCGACATCCCGAGCGTGCAAATAACGCGGCAGACCTCGAAATATTGCTTGCGTTGCAGGCAGATCGGCGGGCATGGTCCGGCATGCTTGGGCAAACTCTTCCGAGACCCCCTTGTATGCAACGAGATTGAGGTGGCCATTGTTGTCTGCGACGTAAATTCCCGCGGCATCGAGTCCGGCAATGCGCAGCGCAGTTTCCACACAGAGTCTGAGCGCCTCATCCAGGTCGGAGGTCGCGCTGAGCCCCAAAGCAAGGTCCTTTTGGTTAAGGATCGCTGCTTCCGTGCTTTTTCGTTCGGTGATGTCGATGTCGAACCCCATCACCCGAGTCGCAAAGCCGCGTTCGTCCCGGTCCACAACCTTGCCCTGACTGTGCAGCCATATCCAGTCGCCTGACTTTCGCCTCGCACGAAACTCGACTGCATAAAGCGGGGTCTTTCCTTTCAAATGCGGAATGACGGCCTCCTTTACCCGTTGCCGGTCGTCAGGATGGATCAGGTCGGTCCATGCGGTGCCGAGGGCCGCAAACTCTTCCGTGGTTAGACCGATGAGTTCCGCAGAGCGCCTGCTTATGGCCTTTGTCCCTGTCTTTAAGTCCCAATCCCAAAGATCAAGCTCGGCTGCGGCAATGGAGAGCGCCTCGTGCTCTATGTTACTCAAGGGTCGGGATGAAGCTGCCATGTCGGCCATCGCGGAAGGCTTCGGCTCTTCCCGTGTCACAATCAACTCATCGCATGCGAGAGTGGGAACTTTTACCATTTTGAGTGAATGCTTTCTCGCTCGAAGCGTAATAAACTTTCCCCCCTCGTGAGCTACATTATAGCAGACTCGGCAAGTAAGTCAGCAGCTTAGGAGAGATTAGACGAAGCCGAACCCGTCATCGGCCAGGGGAGGTCCACGGGTCGAGGGGTGTGCCGATCATGCCGGTGGGGACAGACAACCCGAAGGCTTTCAGAACGGTGGGTGCAATGTCATAGATACTCGCGTCAAAGCGCCTGCCGCCGGGAGGCTCAGGCAGTGGCCTTCCCTTGATACCGGCAACAAAGAGGCCGGTCATGTCGTGATTTGCGTCGTCGGGACCTGTGTCGTTCTCCCCTCTGAACACGCCGTCGAGGCCGACGGCCCCGACAGACCGATAATCCAGGCCGCCAAGGAATACGATAAGGTCCGGCGCGATGCCTCGAACGTGCCTGTAGATATTCTCGGGAAAAAAGATTTGGTTCCCCATTGGTCGGCCGTCCAATCCGTGGAGGCTTTCGAGCTTTTCCCGGAGTAGCTGTCGGACTGATTCGCGGGCTCCATGCGAGATCGTCCCCTCGGTCTCGCGGCCCGCAACATTCAGAAAAATGCGTGCATAATAACCACCCTCACCCCAAGCCCGGGTCTTGCCCCAGTCAACCATGTCGGGGGCGAGCCTACCTTGGGCCCCGGGATCTTTCAGAACCAGAAAACCCTCGTCTTTCAGCCACTCGTTAATGGCAAACCCGCCTCGAAGAGGCCGAACACCATGGTCTGATACCGCGAGAACGAGCGTTCCGTCCGGCAAAGCTGCCACGAGTTCACCCACCCGTCGGTCGAGATCGACGTGATAGTCGAGCAGTGCGTGTTCGTACAGGTTTCCCGGCTCGTATAGTGGATGAGCGGGATGACAAAAACGCAAGAAGCCGTGATACAGCCGATCGGTGCCTATCTCCACCATCATGAAGAAATCCCACGGCTCCTCGAGCATCCGTCGCGCCAACCAAAATCTTGCTGCAGTCATCCGCCCGATCTCGGCTAGGAGTTGCTCCTTATGGTCTGTGCGATACTCTTCGACATCCACCACATACTCCCCTCCCGCCCAGTCGTCTATTTTGGCCCTAAGCCAGCGTGGGTACGTGAATGAAGTATTCTTGTTGGGCGCGAGGAAACAACTCACGAGCAGACCGTTGATAGGTTGGGCCGGATACGTGGGCGGCACCCCGATGAGAATGCTCCGGCGGCCGGAGTCGCCGAGCAGGTCCCACAGGCGATTCTCGATGACGCTGGTGGCGCTCGCCACAGTAAGGGCATCGTACGAATGGCCGGAACGATTGCGGAAGCCGTAAAGCCCGAGAGTGCCCGGGTCTTTGCCCGATGCCATGCAAGCCCACGCAGGGACCGTGATCGGGGGAATAACAGAGCGCAAATTCCCAAACACACCACCAGCGCACAGACTCGAAAGGTTGGGAAGATGCTTCGCCCACCGATCGAACAGTAATGCAGGGGGCGCCGCGTCCAAACCGATAATTGCTACCTTGGGGGCGCTCAGAGGGTACATGTCTGTCGGTGACTTGCCGGGCGGCTTTTCAGCTCACCGCGTCCAGATCGGGAGGCAAGCATCCGCGTTGCGGAGCACAGGGTGCTGGTGGCGGCTTGTCCAGCGGTGATTTTCCAAAAGAACATTCCGGTAAGCCGGCAGTGGAACTGGTCCAGGCGAATCGGTTTGCCACCCGAAGGAGAACTGACGAACCCGTGTGTAGCTGACCTGCGAAATCGACGTATGTGGTCCATTTCGGCCCTACACTGCCCCGCTCTCCACAGCGGCTTTAGCAACCGCCGCAGCTACAGTGGCGGTGACGGCGCGGTTAAAGATGCCGGGCACAATATTCTGGTCAGCCAACTCTTCGTGAGGGATCAGATTTGCAATGGCCTCGGCTGCGGCAAGGCGCATGGCCGACGTTATTCGTCGTGCGCGCACGTCCAGAGCCCCCCTGAAAATCCCCGGATACACGAGAGCGTTGTTGATCTGATTTGGAAAATCGCTCCGTCCTGTGGCAACGATAGGGGCGTAATCCAGGGCCTCCCATGGATCCACCTCCGGGACAGGATTGGCCAGAGCAAAGACAATAGCATCTTTGGCCATGGTTTTGAGATCCCCAGGAGCCAGAATATTCGGGCCCGACACTCCGATGAACACGTCCGCGCCTTCGATCATTTCTCGTAAACTCCCCGACCGGCCTTCAGGGTTGGTACGCGCGGCGAGGTCGGCTTTCACAGGGCTCATGCCTTCGCTTCGTCCGGGGTACAGCGCGCCCAGACGGTCGCAGCACACCATGTTCTGAGCGCCGGCTTCGAACAATATGTTGATGGTGGAGACGCCGGCTGCGCCACATCCCGAGATGACAATCCTGACGTCGCCGATGTTCTTTCCCACGCGAATCAGCGCATTTTTCAACGCAGCAAGCACCGCAATGGCAGTGCCGTGCTGATCGTCGTGGAACACGGGGATATTCAGCTCTTCGGTCAGTCGCCGCTCAATTTCGAAGCATCGGGGCGCTGAGATGTCCTCCAAATTGACCGCCGCAAACACGGGGCTGAGTGCCTTTACGACTGCAACAATGGATTCAATATCGGTTGTATCCAGACAGAGAGGGAAGGCATTGATGTCTGCGAACTCCTTAAAAATCATGGCCTTGCCCTCCATAACCGGCAGGGCTGCCAGGGGGCCGATATTGCCGAGACCGAGAACTGCCGTACCATCGGTGACCACGGCAACGGTATTGCCTTTCAAGGTGTATTTGTACGCCAGCTCACCATCAGCGGCTATGGCCGTGCTCACGCGGCCAACACCGGGAGTGTAGGCGAGGGAAAGGTCTTCGCGACGAGTGAGTTTCTTCCTACCCATTACCTCTATTTTGCCGCCCTCATGGTAGGAGAAGACACGATCGGTGACAGAGAGGATTTCAACACCCGGTAGACTTCGCAGCGCTTCGATTATGCGGCGCTCATGCGCGTCGTCGCGCGCGTAAATATCAAGCTCCCTGATGACGTGATTCTTCTCGACCTTCACTACCGGAATCGAGCCGACCAGCCCTTCGTGGAATCCGATAGTCGTCGCCACTCGCGCCAAGGCCCCCGGTACCCGTTCGATCCGCACGCGCACCGTCGCGCTGAAGCTTGGGCCTGCAGGGTACGTCATGGTGCATTCCTTTCCATACTTCGCTGGGATGAATAGGCAGTCACAAGAAATCTAGCACGTGGATGGGCGTTGAGCAACGTGCTGTTTTGGGGGTATGCGGATGAAATTTTTTCTTGACAAATCGGAAAAATCGGAAATAATAGTAAAAACGAAAATTCCGGTAAATTCTCTGCCGGCGTTGGGAGGTCGTCCCATGGAAGTCCTCACCGTATATCAAGCGAGCAAGTACTGCAGCGTATCGCCAAAGACCATCTCGAATTGGATCGACGAAGGTCATATTAATGCGTTCAGGACTGTGGGCGGACACCGAAGGATCAGGAAGGAAGACTTGGATGCGTTTCTGCGCAAACAAAGCATTCCGGTCCCGGCGACGCTCGAAGCAGGGGACCGCAGAAAGATCCTGGTAATTGATGACGACCGATTGATCGTGGAGACCATTGTCCGGTCCCTCGAAGAAGAACCGCATGACTACGAGATCATCTCCGCTGCGGACGGATTCGAGGCAGGTCTCCAGGTAAGCCACTTCAAACCGGACCTTCTCATCCTTGACATCATGATGCCCGACATCGACGGATACGAAGTGTGCCGCCGTGTGAAATCCGATCCCGCGACGTGTCACATGAAGATCATCGTCCTGTCTGCTTACATGGACGAGCAGAACTACGAGAAAATGAAGCAAAACGGCGCCGATGTCTGTTTTTCCAAACCGCTGTCGCTGGAGAAGCTCAAGAAAGAAGTAGCAGTCCTACTGGGCATCCTTTGATCGGCAGCGGCCTCGCGGTGGGGAGGCTGATCATGAGTATCAAGGAATCGTTTGACAAACGGAAGTTCATCATTACTTCCGAGGTTCACCTTCCGCACGGGAAAGCGCCCCAGGAATACCTCAGCGAAATTCATGGACTCTGGGGAAGAGTTGACGGCGTCCGATTTCAGCCGATGGCCGCAGATGCGGCAGTAAGCGATTCGCTGTCGCTGTGCCGTCTTCTGAAAGAGAAGCACTTCGATCCCGTTTTTCAAGTGAGCACGCGGGACCGGAACCGTCTGGAAATCCAGGACGCGCTGGTGAACGCGTCGTCGGTCGGGGTGAGCGATCTGCTCGTGTTCGCGGAACAGGATCGACTTACGGGGGACTCGCTTCAAGAGATGATGTTCTTCCATGTCGATATGGGAAAGTTTTTCTCGGTCATCGACTCCCTGAAGCAGGGCACGGATGTTACCGGTAAGGAGTTGGACGGCGAAAAGGAGTTCTTTATCGGCTCCGGAGTGGACGCGAGTCGAGGGGGGAATGCGCCGGATATGGAGCTGCGCGAGATGGAACAGCTCGTGGCCCACGGCACAGGGTACTTTATTACCACGCCCGTGTTCGATGTCGATCAATTCGCGCGATTTGTGAAACGGGTCGCGCCATTGGGCATTCCGATCATTGCTGAAGTCATCATGCTCCATTCTGCAATGGAAGCCCGCCTTTTGAAACGGTTCGGAGGGGTCAATATTCCCGATGCGATTATCGACCGAATCGAGAGAGCGCCGGTCAAATTCGATGAATCCGCCAAGATCACCTTGGAGCTTATTGAAGCCCTGAAAGACCTCTGTGCGGGGGTTCACATTATACCTCTGGGTTGGGAAGCGAAAATAGGGCGGCTCCTCCAGGGCATCAGAAGATAGCGGTTCGAGGGCGGCGCCCCAGGGGGCGTCGGCCGTCGAGACTTCGTAGGACATACGATCATCAGTTAACCGTGTTTTTATCGGTAAACGGCTCAAGCCAGGTTTCCTCCCACGGAGGTTCGCCGTGGATACGGTCACCATTTCCCTCAATGGCCGGGAGGTCTCTGGACGACCCGGAACGACAGTACTCGATCTGAGCCGCCAGATCGGCGTTCACATTCCTACTCTGTGCCACCATCCGATGCTCAAGAGCGTGGGAGCCTGCCGGGTGTGCCTTGTGGAAGAGGTCAAGACCGGGCGGCTCCTCGCTTCCTGTGTGACTCCCATCAGCGAAGGGATGGAGATCCTCGTCGACTCGCCGAACGCGGTGCAAGCCAGGCGTGGGGTGCTTGAACTGATTCTGTCGGATCATCCGTCCGCTTGCGTGGTGTGCAGCAAGGGTAACGAATGCGTCTTGAGGGCGCTCGCCAAGGATCATGGCATCTGCGACCCCGAGCTTGATGCAGTACGGCGGTGGAGACCCGTGGAAGAGGTGAATTCCTTCATCGTGAGGGACCTTACCAAGTGTGTGCTCTGCGGCCGTTGTATTCGTGTGTGCCAGGACTTCGAGGCCGTGGGCGCGGTAGAGTACACAGATCGGGGCTACGGGAGCCACCCCGGCACAGCGGCTCGGACTCCTCTGGAAGGCTCGGAATGCACTTTTTGCGGCTCATGTGTGGCAATCTGTCCGACCGACGCGCTTGCCGAGCGCGACCGTCTTGCCATCAGTTCCGGCAAGACCCTGGTGGCGGGAACCTGCTCCTATTGTGCTACGGGCTGCCACCTCAATTACGAGGTGATCAACGGGCAGGTGGTAGCTGCACGGGGTGTTCCCGGCTCCCCGGTGAACGATATGTCATTGTGCGTGAGGGGCCACTACGGCCAGGACGCTCTCTCGTCACCGGAACGCCTTACGGAGCCGCTCATCCGCAACGGAGCCGGGTCGTACCGGACCGTTTCGTGGAACGAGGCGGTCGAAGAGACTACTGCTCGTCTTCGGGAAATCGTCGATCGGCACGGCCCAGGTGCGGTGGGAATTCTGGCCGGCGCGCAATGCTCAAATGAGGAATACTACCTCACCGCGCGATTAGCTCGGGCGATCCTGGGCACCCCTAACGTTGATTCGATTGCCCGCCTCTTGTCGGGCGCGGTATCTCCCGGGCTGGAGGCCGCGTTTCGGGAGATGCGGCCACGGGTGTCGCTCGAGCGTATCTTGAATGCCGACACCATCGTCCTCGTTGCGGCTCGACCCGATTACTCTCATCCCGTGGTTGCGCGGAACATCCGACGCGCCGTACGGCACCGAAGCTCGGTGCTTATCCAGTTGGATCCGCTCAAGACAAGCCTTAGCCGCTTTGCCAAGATTCATGTGCGTGAAGATGTTGAGCGCCAGCCGGAATTTTTGAGCCGCCTCATGAAGGCATTAGTCGCGTTGAGGCTTCACGACGAGGCCTTTGTAAAAGCAAATGTGAAGAGCGCGAACGATTTCCTGGCGGCGCTCACTCCCAGGCCGGGAGAAGAAGATCAGCCTGAGCACATCAAGGCGATCGCACGCCATATGGCCGCGTCGAGGCAGACCGTGATCCTTTTCGGCAGAGCGGTAGGCCGGGCGACGCAGAGCTACATCCTTACAAGGCTGGTCGCCGACCTGGCGCTCTTGTGCGGACAACCTGAAAATCTCTTCTTCCTTGGGGACGGGACCAACGTGGCGGGAGCCCGGGAAATGGGTTGCACACCGCGCTTCTTCCCCGGCTTGGCGGCGCTCGACAACTCGACCGTCATGACTTCGTTGCACAGCACGTGGGGGCCTCGGATTGCTGCGCAGCGAGGCCTGGATGCCCTCGGCATGATTCGGGTCGCGGAAGCGGGCAAGCTCAAGGCACTGCTCTTCGTGGGTGCAGACCCATTGGCTGTTTTTCCGGACACAGAGCGAACGCGCAAGACGCTCCTTAAGACTGATCTCGTTGTCCGGACCGGCATGTTCCCCGCGGTCGGCGGAGAATGCGCACACATCGTTTTTCCGGCTGCCGCGCTCCCCGAGTCGGACGGCACGTACGTCAACATCGAGGGGCGAGTGCAAGGCATGGCCAAAGTCGTGAGCGCGCCTGGTTCGGCGCAACCTAACGCCCGGTTCCTCATTGACGTGGGCGGCAGACTCGGGCCCCCCATGGGTTTTGTTACCGCGCGGGATATTTTCGATGAGATCCGGTCCGTGCTCCCTCATTGGGATCGACTCACGTGGGCTGACGTCAAGAAACCGGGTGGGGATTTTCCGGACGAACCTGCCCCCGTGACCGAGGGGTCAGAGAAACCGCTTTTCGTGCCGTATCTGCCCCCGGAGTCATTTCCGCGGCCACAGAATGCTCCCGAAGAGTTTCCGTTGCGGGTATTCCCAAAGGAGTCCCCCTTCCATCCGGGCGACGGTGTGCTATCAGCGCGATCGCGGCGACTCGCGGGGTTCATACGGGAGCCGATCATTTGGATGCATCCAGCGGACGCCCAGAAAATGGGGCTTCGAGAAGGGATACGCGTGGTGATCCGCTCCGAAGTGGGCGAGGCCGCAGCCCGGCTTGCTCTCGATTCGGACACTCCTGAATCTGGAGTGATCATTCCCCAGGGCGGACCCTGGTATATGCTTCATCGGTTGCTTCCTTGGCCGGAAGAGTATTGTCCGGCCAGTATCGATCGCTTGTTCGTAGCTGTTGCCGCTGTGGAGGAATGATGGCGAGCGAATGTGACATCACCCGATTGGCGGAGATCCTCGGTCGATTCCAGCGCGACCGTGCGATCCTGATTCCGCTGCTACAGGAAGTGCAAGCTGTGTGCGGGTATATCCCGCCCGAAGCGATAGAGCCGGTCGCCAATCATGCGGGGGTCTTCCCTTCGGAAGTAACGGGCGTAATCAGTTTTTACGCTCAGTTCTACACGTCGCCCCGAGGCAGGAATGTCATCAAGGTATGTCGCGGGACCGCGTGCCACGTCCGCGGGGGTCGAACCGTTCTGCAGACGGTGATGAAGTGCACGGGGATCAAAGACGGCGAAACGTCGGAAGACATGCGTTTTTCACTGGAGACCGTCGCGTGCCTCGGCGCCTGTGCGTTGAGCCCGGTAATGGTGGCAAACGGCAGGTACTACGGCATGCTTAATCCCGGGAGGATCGAGGCGATCCTCAAGGACCTCCCGTAACGGGGTGCTACGATGGAGCGTCTGAAATCCGCTACTGAGCTGGCATCTTTTCGATTGGCCGTCCGTCGGAGGCGCGATCCCTCCATCGTGGAGGTCGCTGTCTGCGGAGACACCGGATGCCGGGCTTGGGGAGCGGATGAGGTAATTGCCCGGTTCGAAGCGGAACGGGCTCGACAGGATTTGGACCGCCCATTTGTGGTAAAGCGCGTCGGATGTCCGGGGTTTTGCGAGCGAGGACCTTTGGTTTCCATCAGGCCGCACGGGATTTTTTACCAGCGGGTCAGACCGGAAGATGTCCCTGAAGTGGTCTCGGAAACCATCGGCAAGTACAACATTCTCGGAAGGCTGCTTTACTGCGTGCCGGACAGTGACAAGCGTTACGTATACGAGGCTGAAGTCCCCTTCTACGCGAAGCAGCGCCGGACTGTTCTGGCGCTTAATGGTCTCATCAACCCCACCTCGATCGAAGACGCGATCGCATTCGGAGGATATGCGGCGCTTGAGGAGATCTTCTCATGGGACCCGAGCAAGGTGTCCGATGTAATCGAGCGGTCCGGCCTCCGCGGGCGCGGAGGAGGAGGCTTTCCCACAGGAACCAAGTGGCGCTTCGCACGCGCGTCCAAAGGCGACAGGAAATTCATCATCTGCAATGCAGATGAAGGTGATCCCGGCGCGTTCATGGACCGGGCGATTCTCGAAGGGAATCCCCATTCGGTCATCGAAGGGATGATCGTGGGCGCTTACGCGATTGGCGCCGGAGAGGGCTACATCTACTGCCGTGCGGAGTACCCCCTTGCCGTGGAGCGCCTGGGAATAGCTCTGAGCCAAGCGGAAGCAATGGGCTTGCTCGGCGAAAACATCCTGGGCAGCGGGTTTAATTTGCGTATTCGGCTCTATCAGGGAGCCGGAGCCTTTGTCTGCGGTGAAGAAACAGCCCTGATCGCCTCAATTGAAGGACGCAGAGGCATGCCGCGGCCGCGGCCGCCGTTCCCTGTGCAAAGCGGACTCTTTGGCTGTCCCACCGTTATCAACAACGTGGAAACCTTCGCAAACGTTCCCCGCGTTATCGACATGGGTCCGGAAGTGTACGCTTCCATCGGGACTGAGCGCTCTAAAGGCACGAAGATCTTTTCCCTCACCGGCAAGGTGAACAACACCGGCCTGGTCGAAGTCCCTATGGGTGTCACAATCCGGCAGGTGGTATTCGACATCGGGGGCGGAATCCCCCGCAACAGGCGGTTCAAGGCCGTACAGATGGGCGGACCCTCGGGCGGTTGCATCCCCGAGAAATTCCTCGACCTGCCGATTGATTATGACTCACTCCAGTCCGTCGGCGCAATTATGGGTTCCGGCGGCATGGTGGTGATGGATGAGAACACGTGTATGGTCGAAGTGGCCCGCTACTTTCTGTCATTTACGGCTGAGGAATCGTGCGGTCAATGCTCGCCCTGCCGGATTGGCACCCGCCAAATGCTGGAAATCCTCACCCGAATCACTCGCGGCTCGGGACGAATGGAAGACCTGGAAAGGCTTGAACGGGTTGCGGGACTGGTCAAGCGGACAAGCCTCTGCGGTCTCGGTCAAACCTGTTCAAACCCTGTCCTTTCAACGCTCAGGCATTTCCGGGATGAATACGAAGCGCACATCCTCAAGAAGCGCTGCCCTGCGGGTGTGTGCGAATCAGTTGTTCTGTCTCCGTGTCAACACGCGTGTCCCGCCGGAATTGATGTTCCGTCGTACGTCGCATTCATCGGCCACGGCGACTACGCCGGCGCGATGGATGTGATACGCAGACGCAACCCGTTTCCGGCTATCTGCGGCCGCATCTGTCATCACCCGTGCGAAGGGAAATGCCGCCGCGGGGAGATCGACCAGCCGATTGCCATCCGATGCCTCAAGCGCTACGCGGCGGACTGGGTCTACGAGCATGAGCCGCTCCCGAGTGAGCCGTTTCCCGTGACCAAACGGGAGAAAGTAGCAGTGGTCGGCGCGGGCCCTGCCGGCTTAAGTTGCGCGTATTTCCTGGCCGAAATGGGCTATCGGACCACAGTCTTCGAGGCCCTCCCGTTTGGAGGCGGAATGCTCGGAGTAGGGGTGCCGGAGTTCCGGCTCCCGCGCAAGGTGATTGACCGAGAAGTCGCTTACATACAGGCTAAGGGCGTCGAGATCATATACGACAGCCCCATTGGCGAGCACCATACGTGCCACGATCTGCACAGCGAAGGCTATGACGCTGTTTTTATAGCCGCCGGCGCTCATCGGAGTCGGAAACTCGGCATCCCCGGCGAAGATGAGGGTGTTGAAGGGCTCGTGTACGGCCTGCATCTGCTGCGGGATGTGAAGACGGGCGCAGGTGTGCGGGTCGGCAATAGAGTGCTCATCATCGGCGGCGGCAACACCGCGATCGATGCGGCCCGCAGCGCGCTCCGCAAAGGCGCCCGTCACGTCACAGTGCTGTACCGCCGGTCCAGGGACGAAATGCCGGTCTCACCAATCGAGTTCCACGAAGCAGAAGAAGAGGGGGTGGAATTCCACTTTCTTGTCTCCCCAACTCGTATCGAGAGGACCAACGGCAGGGTCAAGGGTGTGGCCTTTGTACGGATGAGGCTCGGCCCGCCGGACGAATCCGGCCGCCGCCGACCTGAGGCCATCGAAGGAAGCGAGTTCTTCCTCGAAGCCGATACGGTGATCCCCGCGGTGGGTCAGGCGCCCGATCTTTCCTTCCTTCCACCGGAGACGCAGTTGGAGCGAGCCATGTGGGGCGCTCTCAAAGTTGATCCTGACACCCTGGCCACCAACATCCCCTGGATCTTTGCGGGCGGCGATTTCGTGACCGGCGCGTCCATGGTGATTTACGCGATCGCTCAAGGCCGCCGAGCCGCTCTCAGCATCGACCGGTACCTCCGCGGAGTCAAAGATCCGTTCATTATCAAGGACGAGAAGTACCACATCATCCCGGATCCGCCGCCGCAACTGGAATCGCTCGACCAGGTCAAGACAAGGGTCCGTATGCCGCGGATGCGACCGGAAGAACGGGTCGCTGGCTTTGAAGAGTGCGAGCTGGGCTTCTCGGAAGAGCAAGCCCTCTTCGAAGCCGGCCGCTGTCTGCGATGCGATCTGGAACGGATGCGCGAAGCGACCGAGGGCGCATGGTGATTTTCGACCCGAACCAAGACGCGCGGACAGCCGCTGAATTGTCATCGAAAAGCCGTCAGAGAGGCGCACATGAAGACGATCACCCGACAAAAGCCTTTTGAAGAGATCCTGGAGAATATCGCACGCGATGCAAGCGTCTTCGTTGTGGGATGCGGCACGTGTGCGACGCTCTGCCGCACCGGCGGGGTCGAGCAGGTAGCCGAAATGGCCGGCAAGCTCACCGACGCGGGCAAGATCGTCACCGGCACAGCGGTGCCGCCGACCGGTTGCGACGAGGTCACCGGCGAGATGCGCCACGCGTTCAAGGATGCCTTACGCGCAGCGGATGTAGTGCTCGTTATGTCGTGCGCATTTGGGGTGCAGACCGCTGCCGCGCAGCTCAAGCGCCCCGTGTCTCCGGCTCTTGATACCCTGTTTATCGGTAAGGAAGGGCCTCCGGGACAATATTCAGAGATCTGCATGCAATGCGGCGAGTGCGTGCTCGGCGATACAGGCGGCATCTGCCCGGTGACCCTCTGTCACAAGGGCCTCCTCAACGGCCCTTGTGGCGGCACTAACGACGGAATGTGCGAAGTGGGCGGCGGCCGTCAGTGCGCCTGGACGCTTATATACAAACGGCTCCAGGACC
>JAIWNO010000156.1 GCA_020216785.1 Desulfomonile sp. | reverse complement strand
AGGATCGGCTGGATCTTATGAAACGCTACCATGCACCCAAGCGACATAACGCGGTCCTGAGGCCGGGTATGGAAAACCTCACCCATTCCAGGGAGGCCGCCGCGAAGCTGTGAGGAAAGCGGACCATTCACGACTCGGACCGTAAGGCAAAGGACTTCCGTGATGACCTGCAAAAACAGCGAACAGCGCGGCATGGAGAAAGGGGTCTGTGATGAGTCGATTCAAGGACGCGCTCGACTCGGGGAAGTTTGTCGTCACCGCTGAGGTTGGTCCTCCCAAGGGATGCAACCTGGAGCCGCTGAAGCACCACATTGGGCTGCTCAAAGACCGGGTGGACGGGATCAACGTCACGGATAACCAAAGTTCCGTGCTGCGTTACCCATCGCTGGGCGGCGCGATCCTGATCAAGGAGATGGGCGGTGAACCGATCCTGCAAATGACCTGCCGTGACCGCAATAGACTCTCCCTGCAAGCGGACCTGTTTTTCGCGTACAGCAGAGGCGTGACGAATGTTCTCTGTCTGACCGGCGACGCGGTGGTTGTGGGTGATCACAAAGAAGCTAAGGGCGTCTTCGACCTTGATTCCGTACAATTACTCGACGCGATCGCGACACTGTCGGAAGGCCATGATCTGGCGGGAAATCCGCTGGACGGAGTTCCTCATTTCTGCAAAGGGGCAATTGTCACGCCGGAAGCAAAACCACTCGAACCCCAGTTGCTCAAGTTCGAGAAGAAGATCGAAGCGGGCGCGGAGTTCATCCAGACTCAGGCGGTTTACGATATGAACAACTTCCGCACGTTCATGGACTACGCGCGGCGATTCGAGGTAAAAATTCTCGCAGGGATTGTGCTTCTCACGAGCGCGGGAATGGCCAAGTTCATGAACAAGAACGTGCCCGGCATCTTCGTTCCGCAAAACCTTATCGATGAGCTTGCCGGCGCCCCCAAGGGCAAGGCCCTGGAAACCGGGATCAACATCGCAGCCAAAATGATCCGCACCATCAGGGACGAAAAGCTCGCGGACGGCGTGCATATTATGGCGATCGGCAAGGAAGAAGTGGTACCGAGGATTCTGGATCTTGCCGGAATTACACGATAAAGTTTTACCGTGACACCACGGCTGGTTTTGCCGATTGCAGTAATAAACCAATTGCGAGAGTTTTTGAATGACTGTTCGGACGGACACCCTGGATTCGCTCCCTGTCGAAGACATGACCCTCGAACAGCTCGAGGATCGGATTCGCGAAATCGAGCGAAATTACGAGGAATTCTTCGCTGCTGCCCGCGATGGGTTCTATATATCCACCAGAGAAGGCAAGTTCATCGACTGCAATGAGTCTCTGGTGCAAATGCTCGGCTATCGCGTCCCGGAAGAAGTGCTCATGCTGGATCTCAATCGGGATCTATGGCTGAATTACGAAGACAGGGTGCGCTTCCAAGGCATCATCGAAAAACAGGGATACGTTCGAGACTACGAAGCTGTTTTCAAGCGAAAGGACGGGTCGCCGCTCTACGTGACGCTTTCCAGCCATGTCTGGACCGACGCGCGCGGAAACATCCGCGGCTACCGCGGGTTTGTGGTGGATCGCACACAAGAGCGAATTATCTGCGAACAGCTCGAAGCCACGGAGGTCCGATTCCGCGACCTCTTCGAGAACATTCTCGACGGAGTTTTCATTTCCGACGCATCCGGGACAGTACTCGATTGTAACAAGGCACTTTGCGACATGATTGGTTACTCTCGGGAAGAGTTCATGGGCATGAACTACTACCGCGACCTGTTCATCAGCGCCCAAGACGTGATGGACTTTCGCAGGACTTTTACCAAGCACGGCACAGTAAAAGACTATGAACTCCAAATTGTCCGCAAAGACGGCGCGATCCGCGATATTTCCATGAGCGGCATCGCGCAGCGCAACAGCAAGGGCGAAGTGGTCAGCTATCAAGGTCTGATGCGGGATATTACCGAGGAAAAGCGGCTGAGGACACAACTCATCCGCTCCGAGCGCTTTTCGGCGATGGGTAAGATGGCTTCACAACTGGCGCATGAGTTGAACAACCCCATTTACGGTATCATGAACTGTCTTGACCTGATCAGGGACGAAGTGCCCGAGAAACACGAGAAGCGCAAGTACCTCGAGCTGGCGCGCAACGAGTGCAAACGCACGTCAGGCCTACTGATCAAGATGCTTAAGTTCTTCAAACCCGATGATGAGCAACGATGCCCCACCAATATCAATAAACTCCTGGAGGAGACGCTGCTCTTCTATGAGAAACAGTTCAAGAACCTGAATATCCGAGTGACGAGCGACCTGTCCAACGATCTACCGATGACAATGGCCGTAGAAAGCCAGCTCAAGCAGGTTTTTATCAACATGATCATCAACGCAAACACTGCCATGCCTACTGGCGGAGATCTGCGTGTAAGCAGCCGCTTCGATGCGC
This sequence comes from Desulfomonile sp., assembly GCA_020216785.1. Taxonomy (GTDB): domain Bacteria; phylum Desulfobacterota; class Desulfomonilia; order Desulfomonilales; family Desulfomonilaceae; genus JAIWNO01. Next base: position 7,555 of record JAIWNO010000156.1, on the reverse strand, counting down.
CGAAAAACACCATTACCGTTACTATTGAGGATACCGGCGTGGGTATCCGCCGAGAGAACCTCGACCGTATCTTTGAAGCTTTTTTCACGACAAAAAAAGAGGTTAAGGGCGTCGGCCTCGGCCTCAGTATCTGCTACGGATTCATCCGCGAACATGGAGGACGGATAGACGTGCGCAGTGAGCTGGGCAAAGGCACTGCATTCGACATCCATCTGCCGGTGGTGATGCCGGAAAACTGAGCAATTCATTTCGGAATTGTCCCCGCATTCGTTGTGCAGGAGTGGTGGGACGGCATCTTGCCTGTCATTTCTTTGTAGTCCGAAGTTCCTTTCCTGAGAGGCAAAACCAAGGGGCGGGCGCAACTTACAGGGTGATATGCTGTGGGGGCGGGTCTGAGACCCGCCCCCACAATTATCGGTTGCTATCTCTGTTTGTCCAAGAGTTGTAAGCCGTTGCAGTCGATCTCACTCGTCTTCGTCCTCGTCGGGCCACTCGAGGAACGGCTGTTCCTGGTCAACCATGGCATTGACCATCATTTCCACCAGGCCGGTGTACCAGATCCCGGTCTTGGGGTACACTTCGTAGTGCTCGAAAGCGTCACGAATCATTCCCTTGCAGTTGGAGCAGGGCGAGCAGACCATTTTCTTCACGGACGGGTCCATTTCACCCTGGAATGCTCCAAGGATCTGCTGGACCTTTTTCCGGCAGGACAACCGAAGCTTCCAATCGGGGAAATTGCCCGAACCCATGATGGCAAAGCCCGATCCACCACCACAACAGTAGTTCTCCACTCCGTGTGGAGTCATCTCTCTGAACCGCCCTGGAGGAGTGATCGCCTTGAGAATTTCGCGCTGAGGCTTTACCACACCCATGAGCCGCACGATGTTGCACGGATCGTGGAGCGTGACGGGGAAGTCGTTTTTCGTCGGGTCAAACTTGATCTTCCCTGACTTTACGATATCCCACAGCAGAGTGTACGAACTTTCGCGCGGAATCATTTGCTGGCCGGGCAGAAGCCGGTCTGCAATGACCGACAGTGCTTTGTGGGCATGACCGCATTCGCCGATGACGATCTTCTTCACCCCAAGGTCGCGCGCGATATTCAAGTGAGTGAGCGCCACGCGCGCGAACTGCACGTCGTCATACCAAACACCGTAATTGACTGCGTCGTACCCGATGGTCTCTGTTGAGAGTGTATAGTCGATGCCGGCTGCGTCGAACAGGATCGCAAACGCCATCGGATTCTCAGGCCACGACATGAACTCGCCCGCGTTGTGAACCAGCAGAATTTCCGCTCCCTTTTTATTGACGGGGATCTTGATCCGCTTTCCGGTCTTCTCTTCGATGTCGTCTTCCAGGTACTCGATGATGTCGACCACCGCGGCCTTCACCATCCCTGTGCTGGAGCCGAACTGCAGATGCTTAACTGAGCCCTTGGAGTGGATTTCGGCAGCCGCAATGCCCAGTTCCTGGCTAAAGAGCTTACGCAACTCATGGGTGATCAGCCCGTTGTCCACTCCGATAGGACAGACTTGTGCGCAGCGACGGCATAGGGTGCAGCGATATGCGAGTTCTGCAAGTCGGGCCACCACTTCCCAGTTTAGATCGATATCGTGGCCGCGAAATCCGGCGAGGATCTTTCCACCGGGCGAGAGGTACTTCTTGGCGATCTTGCGCACAACATCCGAACGGAAAGTTGGACGATAAATGTCTTTGCGTCCGCTCATCTCGTATACGGGGCACGCGTCCGCGCACGTCTGACAGCGGGCACAGTACTCCATCGAGAGTGTGAGAGGCTGCAGGAAGGTCCAGTTGTTCTCTTTTTGGAGCAGCTTTTCCAAACCGCTGAGGAACGCCCGCACCAACCGCTCTTCTTCTTCCTTGCTTTCCGGCCTGGGAAGGTTGAGCGCGCTGACGCCGTCAAGGGAATGCTCCCACTTGGCCTTCTGATCCGCGGTCAATTCGGCTATGGGCTCGTCCTCATATTTGTCGTAAGGCGGCGGCAACGGCGCGTAATCTTGGGGCTTCGGATCGACCAGGGGTTGGCCGGACTTGGATGCAATTTCTTCAGCTCTCATGGTGAGGTCCTCCGGTTACTTGGCTTGTTCGGTCCACGGGTTGGTCGTCGCAACGTCCGCCCAGGTCTTCTTGCCGCCTTCCGCCCCGATATGCGGCGCGGCCCATGTCACGGGATAGCCAAGGTAGGTCTTAATCTTGGCATCGACTCCCGCGTCTCCGACGTTCGGGCTGTCATCCCATTTGACCTTGTCCCACATAAAGTACTTCGACACCATGTGCGTCATGTGGGTGAAAGGAAAGTATGCCCAGAAGCCTATGAATAAGAGCAGGTTAATAATCTGAAGAGCGCTCAACTCTGGCCGAGGCTTGAATGTGAGCAGGCTTGCCAAGTAATTCCTTGAAACAACGAATCCGGGGTCCGTGAGCCAAACCAGAAAGCTCGTCACAAAGATCGCTCCAAGCCACACGAGGTTGAAATAATCAATCGGCACCGAAGTGTCCCTGAGCAGCGGGTCCGAAAGCCTCCTGATAATGAGGCCCACTGCTCCGATTGCCCCGAGCACAAACCCGATCACTGCCAGAATTATTGTGATCGAGTGAACGAGCTGAGCTAAAGCAGATGTGCCTGGCATTAGCCCGATAATCTGGAGAATCGCTCCGATCACAAGAAACACCAGCCCACCAATCGAGAGGTAGAGGCCCATATGGAACGGGAATGTTACGTACCACAGCGGTCGGTTGTCCTCGTACAATGCCCTGATAAATAGGATCTCAGGAACCATAAAGGCATACTGAGCCATATGGTCCTTATGCCTTGTCTTCTTCCAGTGGTCGACCTCCTCGAAGAAAGAGCCGCCGTACGGCTTTCCCTCGTGCGGGATCGGGTAAAGCTCCCACCGGACATGCATGGGCATCGTGAAGTATTTAAGGAGCTTGGCCGCGAAGGCCACCACAAATACAACCCCGCTCAAATAGGTCAACAATTGAAGAATGTCCATGTCGACTCTCCTTGAATATGCAGGCGGTTATTACTCATCTGCGATGGGATTTTGGCTGTCCATTCTTACCATGTCCACCGACCTTTTTCTAGGTTTTTTCATCATGGTTGAGGCACTTTCCTTGGACAATTCTCCTGACATGCATGGGATTTTGAGGAATGACGCGAGAGTTGCGAACACCGCTGCCTGGCATGTGAAGGCGCTCCGGCCGGAACACGGATCCGAGACGCCGGTGAGCGGGGAGTAATGCTCACAATTGGATTCAGGCCCGAACCGCGCACTTTTCGGGCTCATTCGAAGAAGGTAGCGGACGGATGGAGGACGCGGTCTTTTGGGTTGACCTCAAGCGGTTGATTCTATAATGGTATATTAGAATATTAGAACATCGCCTTCCACGAATCCGCTATAAGCTTCCGAGCAACCCAGGGCAGGTGCCCTATGGCACCGGCAAGTCCGGGATGGAAAAGTCGCTGTGGGTCAGTCCCTTCCAATCTTGATCAATTTGCTGTGAAAAAATACTTGACTTGTCCCCTAAAGCTCCCTATGCTGAAAGCAACGCAATACCCACCGGGGTTGGGTCCACACGCAAGCCAGCCACGTGTGCGACTCGCGGTGAATTGGACTGCCGGACGATTGTGCCGGTCAGTCTGATCGACTGCGCGGCGCGCTCTATCGCGACAGTTCCCCTAAGGGGTGACAAGTATTTTCTGTGGAGAGAGGGACCATGGAAAACCAGGTCAGCCATGCTTTGGCCATACTAGAAGAACCCGTACAGTACGTCTGTCTGCTTTTCATGGCATCGATGTACGCCATTAAGATTTACCAGCTCGTTAAGAAGCCCTTTCCGCCTGAACGCGCCGAGCTCAAGGGCGATCGTACCGCTGGAGTCATTCAATCGATGGCCAATATCTTTCGGCCGTGGGGGATGGAGAGCTCTCGCAAGAACCTCTATTTCTACACAGAGTTCATGATCTTCCACATCGCTGTGGCGCTTACCATCGGCTCCACCTTCTTCATTCCGCTTACTCCGCAACTCATGACTCCCACTGTGTCGGCTGTGATCATGGTATTCATGGGGCTGGCGTTTCTTATCGGATTGCGCCGTATCTACCGGCGATTGACCGCCCCGGAAATCAGAATCATCAGTGCTCCCGACGATTATTTCGCGATCATTCTCATGACGGTCTTCTTCGCCGTAGGGTTCGTCACCATGTACTTATGGATACAGGGCAAACCCGAGACCGGCTGGATGTGGGTATTCTTCCTTATGACAACCTTTTTCCTGATCTACGTGCCCTTCAGCAAGATCTCCCACTACGTGCTGTATCCCTTCGGTCGCTACAACTTCGGAATGGTGTTCGGGGGGAGGGGCGTCCTGAACAGGGCCTCGCACGACCTTTCGTGGGACCCGAAACTGAGAAAATAGGTTGTAAGGAAAATACGACGGAGGAATTCAATGTCCGAGCTGCAAGAGAAGGCGATCAATACCGAGGAAGAGCCCCAGTGGGAAAAGCTGGGCACTCAGGAAGAGCGAAAGTGGCCCACGAAGACCGAATTTACCCCCGAAATGCTGGTCGAGATGGAGAAAATGCTCCCATCCAAGCTTAACCGCGTGGTGGCCGCCTCTTTGGCCGGCTGTATTCACTGCGGGATGTGCTCCGAGGCCTGCCATTACAGCGTGTCCATCCCTGAGGACAAGACCCTCGTACCCGCGTACAAGGCTGACCGGTTCCGCAAATGGTACAAATATCGCTACGACTGGATGGCAAAGGTTTTTCCCTCGTTTGTGGGCGCCAAGCCGCTCACCAAAGAGCTCGCGGACGAGATGTACGACAAATTGTGGGGTGGGTGCACCATGTGCCGACGGTGCACGTTCAACTGCCCGATGGGTGTGGACTACGGCATGATGGTACGAGCCGCCCGCCACATCATGCAGAAGGTGGGGAGAATTCCCCAGCATCTCCAGGATACCGTAGATACCCATTACAACCACGGCAATAACATGGCGGTTCCTCAGGATGAGTTCGTCGAGACCATCGAGTGGATCGAAGAAGAGCTTCAATCTGAAGACGGCTGCGAGAATTTCAAAATCCCCGTGGACAAGAAGGGCGCCCAGTATTTTCTCACTCTGAATCCTCGCGAGCCCAAGTACTATCCATTGACGATCCAGGCGACGGCCAAAGTCCTCAATGCGGCCGGAGTTGATTTCACCATATCGTCTCGTTACTGGGACCTGACCAACTATGCAATGTTCAACGGCGACGATGCTGATGCGAAGCTGTTTGCAACCTGGCAGGCGGAGGATGTCAAGCGCCTTGGGTGTGAATATCTGCTCGCCGGCGAGTGCGGGCACGGGTACCGCGCACTTCGGTGGGAATTGCCCAACTGGGTGGGCGGCGTACCGTTCAAGATCACGAGCGTGATGGAGCTTATGGCGGAGGTCATTCAGCAGGGGAGGATCAAGCTCGACAAGTCGGTCTGGGCAGGGAAGCGGTTCACTTACCACGATTCGTGCAACATAGCCCGATCCGGCGGCGTAACCGAGCCTCAGCGTCTCATCATTCGTGCTTGCGTGGATGACTTCGTGGAACTGGAGCACAACCGGGAAGAGGGCTTCTGTTGCGGTGGCGGCGGTGGTGCTTTGGCGATGCCGGAATTCACCCCTCGGCGACTTGCTGCGGGCAAGATTAAGGCGGATGAGATACGGGCTACGGGAGCCAATGTAGTATTGCAGTCGTGCCACAACTGCACTGACCAGCTCAAGGAGATCATTCACCACTACAAGATCGACGCGGTGGTGATGAATTTGGCCGAACTGGCCGCGCCGGCCCTCGTGCTGTAGCGGAGAAGGTGAGCGCCGGTTGCCGCCGGGGGATCTCGATCAGTTCTTGCAATTGAGCGACCTCCAGTGTAATTGGAGTACATCCACTACGGTGAAGGAGTGTGCCCATGGCCAAGAAGATTCTGATCGTGGATGACGAGCCTGACATGGTTGCCTTCCTGGCTACTCTCCTGGAAGACAACGGGTACGAAACCCTTTCGGCAGCCGACGGGGAAGAAGCCATGGAGAAGGTGAAGTCTGACAGGCCGGACCTGATCAGCCTTGATCTTCTCATGCCCAACAAGACCGGGATCAAGATGTTCCGGGAACTTCGGAAGGACGATGAGTTCAAGAACATCCCTGTGGTCATGGTTACCGGCTTTGGCAAGGACGATGTTCCTCAAATGGATTTCAAGAAATGGATCAAGGAACGTGCGGTCAAGCCGCCTGAAGCCTACATTGAGAAGCCGGTGGACAAAGGGCTCTTCCTGGACGAAGTGAGAAAGGCGCTTGAGCAGAAGTAGTAGGCTCTCTGCAGAGGCTTGAGCGGCTTTTCGTTGGCGCCGCTCAAGCCACCGATTCCCTGAAAAAGCGGGTAATGTTTCAAGAGCCTCTCCATCTCTTGCGTAAGTTCATCAGCAGTCTGAGCTTCAAACTCAGCTTCTACGCGGGATTGATTCTGTTCCTCGCCCTGCTGGCGTTCGCCTATCACAGCATCAGATCACAGGAAGATAACCTGCTTCAACGAAAGATCGGGGCCGCGCTCAAGGACTCGGAGGTCATCAAAGCCGCGCTCTGGAAAGGTATGATGACCAAGGACCGTGAGGTGATCAGCGAGATTCTCAAGGCCGTTGGGCGGTCCGAGGTCGTTGGCAGGATCGATATTGTCGACTCAAAGGGGGCACTGCACTATTCCAGCCAGCACGGCAGAGTGCTTCCTCCGGAAAGGGCTACTTCGGAGCCCCTTTTGGATGACGTCGAAACGAATACATCGGTTCGTCATCGGATTTCCCCTGACGGCCTGTGGCTTCATGTGGTGAACCCGCTGAATAATCAGGCGAGCTGTGGCGGCCCCGGGTGCCACCTCAAGCCTGAACAGGAAAAGGTGCTTGGCGCGCTCTCGATGACGATGCCGCTTACCAGTGTGCGAGAAGAGATCTACCGCAACGCTCGAAAGACCGTCGTCTTCGGTTTTCTCCTTTTCGTATGCATTTCTACAATCGTCGGACTGGGCGTGATCTTTCTGGTGAATCCGAGCTTGCGAAGGCTCCAGGAAAACGCGGCAAAAATGGCACGTGGCGAGTACAAACCCGAAGGCCAGACCTCCGGTGGAGACGAGATAGCAGAACTGTCCCGTTCGTTCGACGAGATGAGCCGGCAAATTAACGAGCGCACCACGAGGCTGGCCGAAGCCCGTAAGATGTACAAATCGCTCTTCGATTCGGTCCCTTGCTACCTCACCGCGGTTGATCGTGACTATCGCATAGTCAGGGCGAACAGGGCGTTCCGAGAGCAGTTCGGCGAACAAGTCGGCAAACACTGCTTCGTGGGATACAAGGGATTGGACTCACGGTGCGCGGACTGCACGGTCGAGAAAACCTTCGCCGACGGGCTGATGCACGAGGCCGAAGAAGTCTGGCGGATTGACGGACAGGACGTCTATGTCATTGTGGAAACTGCGCCGATTTTCGATGACGAAGGCAACATTGTCGAAGTC
>JAIWNO010000155.1 GCA_020216785.1 Desulfomonile sp. | reverse complement strand
CTCGAAATGTCGATTGACGTCACACGCCTTAAGCAGCTCCAGATGGAGCTTGAACGAAAAAAGGAGGACTACAAGTACCTCTTTGGCAATGTCCCGTGCTATCTCACGGTCGTGAACGAAGACTATCGTGTTGTGCAGGCAAACCAGCTGTTCAAAGCTGATTTCGGCGACAGGATCGGGGAGAACTGTTTCCGGGTTTATAAAAAGCTCGACTGCAAGTGCGAGAACTGCCCGGTCGAGAAGACCTTCGCGGATGGTCAATCCCACCAGTCGGAAGAAGTTTGGAAACGCAACGGCCAGCCCACATATGTGCTCGTGCATACCGCGCCGGTACGAGACGAGAAGGGCAAGATCACCGGCGTCATCGAGATGAGCACGAACATCACCGAAATTAAGCGCCTCCAAGGAGAACTGACTGTTCTGGGTGAAACGATTGCAGGAATGTCGCACACAATCAAGAATATCCTCGCCGGACTTCAGGGTGGCGTATATGTGGTGGATTCCGGCTTGCAACGAGGCAGACAAGACCGGGTCGCGCAGGGATGGGACATGGTAAAAAAGAATGTGGAGAAAGTCTCGGACTTGGTCAGCGGAATTCTCTACGCGTCCAAAGAGCGGGAGCCCGATCGTGTCGCGTGCAATCCCGGTGAGGTGTTGGCAGAGGTGTGCGACCTTTATGAGAATCGGGCTTGCGCTGAGCATATCGAAATCAAGAGAGAATTCGACCGAGAAATGCGGCCGGGTCTCCTGGATCCCGCAGGAATCCATAGCGCATTGGCAAATCTGGTGGCCAACGCGGTTGAAGCACTCAGAACGGTGAGCAGAAGAGACCGCCGCATCACTGTGAGCGCGAATGAGCACGACGGAAAGCTCGTCATGTACGTGGAGGACAACGGTCCGGGCATTCCCGAAGAAATCAAGGAGAAGCTTTTCGACAAATTTTATTCGACAAAGGGATCGCGAGGAACAGGTTTAGGCCTTGTCATTACCAGGAAGGTCGTGGAGGAGCATGGAGGGACCATCGCGGTTGACTCCGAGCCGGGCCAAGGGACACGGTTCACCATCGAGATCCCATTTGAACCGACAAGAGAGGGTGACGGACTGAAGATGGCCGTCTGATGCCCTATAAAGGCTACGTCAGGTTAGGAGGCGACAATGAAAGGTGTAGGACTGGCAGCACTATTTTCACTCCAAGGAGACTGGGCTTTCGACTACGCGCTCTCCTTGGCACGGAGTCACAAAGCGAAGCTAAATATTTTTCAATTTCTCGAGTCACCGTACCTGCTTCGGCGGGACGTGGTGTTCATTGACGCGGAGAAGACCAAGACCGCTCCGGTCACTCCCGAGATCATCGCGGAAAAGGACAGGGACCTCCGTTTCAAGTACGACGATCGACTTGGGGATTACACGGATGTGGGGTTTCGCGTGTGTGAAGGAGCTGACGAGTGGGAACTGAGAAAATGCTTTAAGCGCGGTGAGTACGACGTGCTGGTTATCGGTTACCAGGGCAAGGGGGCAAGTTTCGGCGGCACCACGACAATCGAGAAGTTTGCTAACTCGTTTCACGGGCCGCTGGTATTGGTGGGCCCGGACTCGGCCGATCAGTTCTTTCTCAATGAAAAGGCCAAGGAAATCGTCGCGGATTTGAACATTCCCGACGGTCGGTGGGAGCTGATCAAAGCCGCCTGATGCTCCGAGATCGAGAAGGCGACTACGCATGTGAAAAGCGTTCTTACTCACGACGACTTAGCTCTCATGGCGAGAAGCTACAACGAACAATGAGGATCGGACCGAATTTCGTCGTGGCTTTGCCCCGAAAGGGATGCGTGGTAGCGGGGAACGTAATACGGTGTAGAGGCGGCCGGCCGGTCGCCCCTACGTTCTCTAGTGACCACGAACCTCAGCGCACGTGGGTGAGCGATTCTATAGCACTGCGTTTTCAACCGTGCGATTTAGGTGAGTGCCCGGCGGACTGACCGCTTCGGCTCGTATTGCTATTAGCCAAGAGTTCCGGCAGACTCCGTAAACGGAAAGGAATCCAGCATAGTGGAATTTACAAGCGCCGAAGAATTCGACTTGCACGTGCACAAGTGCTTCGGGAGGATCTTCGAGCTGCTCCAAAAAGTGGATGCGGTGGTGAAGGAAGGGGCCGAAAAGGAAGAAGCCGAAGGAACCTACGGCACGATGTGCGACATGAGAGACTGGGTTGAAGACATTATGTTGCACTGCCACTTGGCCTGGCAATACCACCGCCTCTCGATGGGGCCGAAAAGACCGAATACGTGGGAAAAAATCAACAGCACCGATGTAAGGGAACCGCAGCCGGAGTAATGCACGGGATCTTGAACCGGTGAACCGCGCGTTCGGCTGCCCGACACAGACCTACCGACGCATGGCCAGTTCCTCAGGATCGTCAAGAGCTTCTACGTCCACCGGCGTAAATGACTCGTCCGATTCACCCGCCATGAAAAACCTTGCCACCCATTCCTGGCCCCAAGGGTCGTCCTCGAGGAATTGCCGCAGACCAGGCGCTCCTTTGAGATTCCGAAACTGCACCCACCCGTTTTGCTCCATCATGAGTGTCAGATCTTCAGGCCTGTCGTCCGACCAATCAATGAAATAAGGGGAGTGTGAACTCGTCAGCACCTGCTTCTGCGGGTTCTGTTCCGAAAACCGGAGCATGATGTCATAAAGCACCCGGAGCCGGTTCGGGTTGATGTATGTCTCGGGCTCTTCGATGAAGAAGATCCTCGGCTGGTCAGGCAGGTTGAAGAGGGTACAAAGAGCCACGAAGACGAGAAATCCATCCGACAGCTGGGGGCCCACAAAGTATCCGGACTTGGTGTACTCTTCCACCCCGATTCCGACTTGGTGCGGATCGCCCAGACTTGGGGTAAACACCCTCCTGATGTTCGGCACAACCCGTCTAATCTCTCGGACAATTCGCTGAAAGTGATCCGGATGGTTTTTCTCCAGGAAATGAATAACCGCGGCGAGGTTTTCACCGGTGTGATCCAGGAGATAGGAGTCCTGCACTGAAGCGGGTTTCTTGATGAGGTCAGGCACGAACCGATAGCGCTTTATTTTGGAGAGATACTGCGCGACAGCGCGAACGCGGCGCTCCGCGTCGTTCCACGCGTGCCCCTTGCGCATCTGTGCCATTTTCGACTCACGTGCCTTGACGTCGCCTATGGTAAACAGGATCTCACCTTGGACTTCCTGGAGTGTTTCCTCCTTGATGAGATACTCGTTTCGGCGTATTTCGGTAAACGTGAGCGTGTACTCGTAGTTGATTCCCTCAACTTCAACGGTGATCTTGAAATGAATGTCCTGGTCTTGCGGGTTCGGATCGTCCTTTTCTCTGCGGCTCAAAGTCTGTCGGAAGGTGAAGGGACCAGGTCCGAAGGCGCTGCTGAAAGGACCTGACGCGAGGAAGCTTACCATTAGGAGAAAGTTCCCGAGATTGGATTTTCCTGCACCGTTAGGTCCGATAAATATGTTCAGCGGTCTGACGTCAAATTCTGCATCTCTGAAGTTCTTGAAATTCCTGACCTGAATATTTTTAATCATATCAAAGCCATCCTTTCGCACCACCATGAAAGCCGGCGTGCGGGCCTTACATGGGACCTGTGCATCTCCAAATCCCTCGCAGAGCAAGCTGCACTTAGTCTCCGGCCCGCGGGGGAACCCGATGCAGCCGATTCGCTTTTTCCGGCACGGACAAGTCCCGATTTTCGCAAAAGGCTCTTTTCAGCTACGTGCAGCTTCGAGGCGTAGAGCGGTCTCTGGATCGTCAATTCTCGACAGGGTACGAGATTGTCTGTGCTGACCGTCACTGTGCGCACGACGGCCCTCGATTGATACAATTCATTGTGACCCCAGGTCCAGCAGGTTCAGTGATAATTATCATCATTATTATGCATCCCCATCCTGGCAGCCGGAATTCTTCGTGTACGGCCGTAAAAGAAGTTCATTCAACCCGCATCAAGTTCCAGGGATCCAAATCGGCATCCTGACCTGGGAAACAATCTCCCATACCCCAGCTCATCCGGTCGTCCCCCGCCCCGCGGAAATCAATGCCTCCGTTCGCTGGGGGACATGCTGCAGCTTTATATTCGCTGCTGGGACATGAGAACAGCAAAAGCGATTGAGCAAATCACTCCTGTATGTCTGGAGAAATTGGCTCTTGCTGAGTCACTCGCCGGGCAACACCGCTGCCGAATCATCGCTCGAGCGCGTCGGCGGTCGTATTCCACAATATGCAGGCGGTGACGACGTCAGGTGCTTACGGCACTCCCAGCCCAACTCAATCTACACGGTGTGGTTTGGCTGTTTCCGACCACGTCGCCCGGCTGCCGGCGCTTTGATCCGCTGCCGACCTTCGCGTCCTTCCAGCCCTATTGGGGCGGGCGCTGGAGAAATTGGGCTCCCATCGACTCAGCGTGCCGACAGCGCATTCTAACAGATTTGTCGCAAGCCTTCAAGATCCATCCGTGCAACTTTTTTTGTGAAACGCGCTACTTCCATCTTTTTGCCTCCATCGCCAAGCGTTTTCCTCATGATCGTTCGTGAGCGGCAGCCGGCCGTGTCGATCGGTTGCTGTCATCTTTGAATACGTGACGAGGGGGCTCGATGACCACCGTCGTATCCGGTGGAACTGACGAGGTCAACCAGACGTTGCCGCCGATGATGCTGCGCGCTCCGATCACCGTGTCTCCTCCGAGTATAGTGGCTTGGGCGTAAATGGTGACGTCATCCTCGATAGTAGGATGGCGTTTGCGGCCACGGAGTGAAATTCCACCTTCGGATTCCCGTGGCACTGAAAGCGCTCCGAGGGTTACACCCTGGTAAATCCGCACCCGATTGCCGATCTCGGTGGTCTCTCCGATAACAACTCCGGTCCCGTGGTCAATGAAAAAGTCCGTACCAATGGTAGCTCCGGGATGGATGTCGATCCCTGTGAGCGAATGTGCGTGCTCGGTCATGATTCTCGGAATGAGGGGAATCTGCCGTTTGAACAGCTCGTGGGCGACCCGGTACACGAAGATCGCGTAGAGCCCCGGATAGCAGAACACAATCTCATCAAGGCTCTTGGATGCAGGATCTCCGTCATAATGCGCCCGCACATCGCGGGCGAAAATCCGTCGCAAGTGGGGTAGCCGCTCCATGAGCAGCACCGACTCTTCCCAGCCTTTCTGGACACACTTCACGCAGAGCTTGTCCATGCGGCGGCACTCATGGCGAATGCTGCGGGAGATCTGGGCCGCGAGCATCTCGTAGAGCCTCGTCATCTCATTGCCGAGGTGGTACGAGAGGGTAGCGTGGCTTAACTCCTGTCGTCCGAAGTATCCGGGGAAGAGAACGTCCTGAAGGATCCCTAAGATGCGGATGATCTCGTCCTTGGAGGGAATGAGGGCCGCGCCCACATGATCGATGGTATCCTCCTCGCGGCATGAGGCGACCATGGCCTCAACAGCGTTGCGAAGCCGCTCCTCATGCAACGGGATCAGAGGATCTTCCTCGAATTCGCACACATTCTCTTGTATGTGTTCGTGGGATCGGAATTTTTCCATATGCTCTCTCCTCTTCTCGCCCTCATCATGGGGCCCGGCTCCCTTTTGTGGGGCGTTGGTTCTCGTTCAAGACGTTGCTCGAATCCTCCCGGCATAGTTCATCCAGAGTGCTCTGAGCTGAGCCCGGCTTTGCTGTCGGCCGATGAGCCGGTTGCCTGCTTCCTTGCTGCGAGGCCGAATACAGGCTCGGATATACGCTCCGAGCGGCAAACAGGGCAGCGCCCGGGCGCAGTGAGCTTCTCTCGTTTGGTGAACACAAAATCGCAGTTCAGACACATTGCGGGTTGCCGCACAATAGTATGAGACGCGCCTACCGATTTCTGAATGTGCGGCAGGTGCTCGTAAACCTCTTTCTCCCTTATACCAAGTATGCGAGACAACTCACGCGCGGTAAAAGATCCTTCTGTCAGCATCTGAGCTATTCTTTGGCGGATTGTCAGCGGTGGTCTCCTCGCGGGTATAAACTCAATTCGTGCGCCGGCGTTGCGATCCGACGATTGGCCTTGACAAGCCGTGGTCTTTCTTGTGAGGATAACTTTTCGCGTGTTGTAAGGGCAACACCTTTTGCCAACCGCTCAATCGAGGGAGGGACTGATGGCTCCTAGGTCTTTAAACAAAGTCCTGCTGCTCGGACACGTCGGCAAAGATCCCGAAGTGCGTTACACCGGTTCGGGCCGAGCCGTCGCCAGCTTCACGCTCGCCACGTCCCAGACGTGGAAAGACCAGGAAGGCAACGACCAGGAAAGGACTGAATGGCACCGGATCGTTGCCTGGGGCCGGCTAGGCGAAATATGCGGCGAATATTTGAGCAAAGGCAAGCAAGTGTTTATTGAAGGCCGCATCCAATCCCGCGATTGGGAAGATCAGGAAGGTAACAAGCGAACCACGGTCGAAATTATTGCAAGTGACATGATTATGCTCGGCGGCGGAGGTCCCTCACAGGCCCAACGGGAAGACCGGGAACCGCCTCCACGTTCTTCGCGCAGGCCGGAGCCCAAAGACGCCGGTGTACGACGGCCCGAACGACGGTACGAGCCGCCGCCCCCCGAGGACGATATTCCATTCTAATCCAAGGTTGATACATGCGCAGTCCAGCTTCCCGGGCGGCTGAAATAGATACTACAGGAGAGGAATGACAATGAGCGAGCTAAGGCGAGGTCAAGCGACTGTGTTTCTGTTCGTAGCAATTACCGTGATTCTGGCATGGTTCGCTGCCGGCGCGTCTGCGTACAACGAAGCGCCTGAACTGAGTGAGCTCGTCAAAGCGAACAAGCTTCCGCCAGTGGCGGAGCGACTGCCGCAGCAGCCTGTGGTTATAAAACCGGTTGAGAAAATTGGTATGTACGGAGGAACGTGGAGACGTGCATATACGGGTTTGTCGGACCTGGTCGGGGCGCGCCGGATCCTTTACGATCCTCTCGTCCGCTGGAGTCCCGACTACAAGGTTGTCGGCAATTTGGCCCACAAGTGGGAAGCGGATCCGGAAGGCAAAGTATACACATTTCATTTGGTAAGGGGCGTCAAATGGTCGGATGGACAGCCTTTCACCGCTGACGACATCATGTTCAGCATCCACGACATTTTCTTGAACAAGGAACTCACCTCAAGCGTTCCCAGGTGGCTGGCCCCGACAGGAGACCCGCCGAAAGTCACCAAAGTGGACGATTACACGGTACGATTCGAGTTTGCAAAGCCGTATGGCCTGTTTCTCGAACAACTTGCCTGCCCGCAGGGCATGGAACTGGTAACCAAGCCTAAGCACTATCTGAAGCAATTCCACAAAAAATACGCTTCGCCCGAAGAGCTTGACGCGCGGATGAAAAAGGCAAATGCCTCCTCCTGGGTAAAGCTCTTCCAGGACGTCTCGAGTTTGCGGCACGCGATGTTTACGAGCACGGAATATCCCTCCATCTGCGCATGGATAGTCGAGGTGCCGGCGCCGGCGAAGCGGTTCGTGATGCGTCGGAATCCGTTCTATTGGAAGGTCGATCCTGAAGGCAACCAACTTCCCTATATTGACAAAATCGTTCACGACCTGCAGGCGGAATCGCAGACGATTCTTCTCAAGGCAATAGCGGGCGAAATCGACATGCAAGCCCGCGGTTTGGGCGGGATGCAAAACTCGGTGCTGCTCGTGGCAACCGTAGGTCAGGGCAAGTACCGACTCGTACCGAAGACCTCCACGGCGTCAGTGGGCCTGTTGCTCGCGCCGAACTTGAACCATTCCGATCCCGTAATGCAAAAGATAATCGGAGACCGTCGGTTCAGGATCGCTCTCTCCCACGCGATCAACCGTCAGGAGATCAACAAGATCGTGTACCGAGGCAAAGGGACCCCGCGACAGGCCGCTCCGCTAAAGGAATCCGTCTTCTACAGCCCTACGTACGAAAAGGCGTATATTGACTATAACCCGGATAAGGCAAAAGCCCTGTTGGACGAGATGGGACTGAAGAGCGGTCCGGATGGCAAGCGGACCCGCCCGGACGGTAAACCCCTGCGCCTTTCCATCGACGTGATGGTGGTAATCCAGAGTTGGGTGGACACAGCGGAGATTCTCGCGTCGAATTTGGGCGGAGTGGGAATCGAGACCGAAGTCAAATCGGAGAGTCGTGAGCTGTTCTGGGAGCGCGTCAAGAGCGCTACGCACGATGCGGCCCTGTGGCCTGGAGACGGTGGAATGGAGTGCCTCCTGGAGCCGAGATGGTACTTCCCCTACAGTTCCGAGAGCTTCCAAGCCCCCCGTTATGGAGAATGGTACCAGAGTGAGGGCGCTAAGGGCCTCGAACCGCCGGCCGACATCAAGGAGCTGATGAAAACATACGATCAGATCGTCAGCACCGTATCGGACGAAAAAAAGAAAGAGCTTTTCGCCAAGATCATCAAGGCCAATGAGGAAAATCTTTGGGTGATTGGACTGGTGCACGATCCGCCTGATTTCTACGTGGTATCCACAAAGATGCACAACATTCCAAAGAGAGATTTCCAGAGTTGGATCTATCCCAATCCCGGGCCGATCCATCCTGAGCAGTTCTTCATGACGAAGTAGCCGTAGCCGGACGGCCGCGGAATAGCCGCAGCATTGAAGGATGGCTCTCGTGCCGGATGGAAGCAGAGTTATAGGAACTCGGATTGAGTATAGTACGACAGATATGCAGGGGTGCACCTGCGTGTGCGCCCCAATTCAGGCAGCCCCCCGGTCTGCCCCCTGCGCCGGCCGGGGAACACCTTCGCTATGCACGCAATCCAAATGACAGGCACACGAGCTGCCCGCGGATAAAGGAACCATGCTAAGCTACATCGTGCGTCGGCTTCTCCTCATGGTCCCGACGCTGATCGCCATCTCTATCATTACGTTCGTGATCATCCAGTTGCCTCCAGGCGACTTTCTCACGACGTACGTGGCTGAGTTGCACACCAGCGGAGAAATGGTCGATCAGGCGGAGCTCCAGGCGTTGAAGGATCGGTTCGGACTGGATGAGCCCTTATGGAGACAGTATCTTCTCTGGGCGTGGAACTGTCTTCACGGTGATTTCGGATATTCCTTCGAGTGGAACAGGCCGGTCGCGGATCTGATCGGCGAACGGCTGTCGTTGTCTGCTTTGATTTCGTTTGCTACGCTCATCTTCACGTGGGCGGTGGCGATCCCGATCGGGATCTATTCGGCCGTGCGCCAGTACGGCTGGATGGATTACGTCCTTACGGTAATCGGCTTCATTGGCCTGGCGACCCCGAACTTCCTCTTTGCCCTCGTGCTGTTATGGTTTTCTTTCGCGTACCTCGGAATGAACGTGGGCGGACTCTTCTCGCCGGAGTACGCTGAAGCCCCCTGGAGCATTGCCAAGTTTTGGGACCTGCTCAAACACCTATGGATTCCGGTGGTAATCGTGGGTACGGCCCATACGGCTAAATTCATACGAATCATTCGAGGAAACCTGCTCGATGAGCTGAGGAAGCCGTACGTGACTACCGCCCGTGCGAAAGGCCTGTCGGAGGTTCGTCTGATTCTCAAGTACCCCGTACGCGTGGCGATCAATCCGCTCGTGAGCACGATAGGGTGGACCCTGCCTGAACTGATCTCCGGAATTGCAATCACCGCAGTAGTGCTGAACTTGCCGACTACCGGACCGCTGCTTCTCAAAGCGCTCATGAGTCAGGATATGCATTTGGCCGGCACATTCATCATGATGTTGAGTTTCCTCACCGTGATCGGCACGCTCATCTCGGATATCCTCCTCGCCTGGGTGGATCCGCGGATCAAATTTGGAGGCCGCGAGAGCGTATGAACCGCGTACAGGAACCGGAATCCAAATATCTTGACGCTTCTACGAAGCAGCTGATCTGGTGGCGTTTTAAGAAGCACGGTCTGGCGATGCTCGGGCTCTGGCTGATCGGTTTTCTTTACGTGGGGGCGATCTTTTGCGAATTTC
>JAIWNO010000154.1 GCA_020216785.1 Desulfomonile sp. | reverse complement strand
TCGCTCCTTACGACAAGGACACACGCTTTTTTGATACTATCTATGCGCCGCCAACCCGAATCAGGATTTTCGACGAAGAGGGGCGGTTGAGGCGGCCGTTTGTCCGGGCCGTCAAGGCCGACATCGACTTCGAAACACAGCAGATCAAGTACGTCGAAGACACCGAAACCGCCTATCCCGTGAAGCTCTTCGTGCGCAACACGCCGTACAGCTTTTGGGGTCTGTGGGAAACCGATATCCACCTGTTCGGTGTTGACGAGCCCGCAAAGATCTTCCTTTTCGGTACCGACCGAATGGGGCGGGACATGTACAGCCGATGCCTTTACGGGAGCAGGATCTCGCTTTCTATCGGCATGCTGGGCGTGACCATGAGTCTGGTCCTCGGGCTCGTGCTCGGAGGGATCTCCGGTTACGTGGGCGGGTGGGTCGACGGTCTCATCCAGCGCATCATCGAAATCATCCGATGCTTTCCGAGCATTCCCCTCTGGATGGGATTGTCCGCAGCGATGCCGCCTTACTGGCCCGCTCTCAAAGTTTATTTCGTCATAACCATTATTCTCTCGTTCGTTGGGTGGACGGACTTGGCGCGGGTCGTGCGCGGTAAGCTCTTTGCACTGCGAGAGGAGGAGTTCGTGCTTGCCGCGCGATTCGCCGGAGCGGGCCATGCAAGGATTATTTTCCGGCACTTGATTCCATCGTTCACCAGCCACATCATTGTTACGGTAACGCTCGCAATCCCGAGCATGGTGCTGGCCGAGACCGCGTTGAGTTTTCTGGGCATCGGATTGAGACCGCCCATTACGAGTCTGGGGGTGCTGCTCAAAGAAGCGCAGAATGTCAATACCATCGCCTTGTATCCCTGGCTCCTTATTCCGGTAGCGTTCGTGATCTTGTGTGTGCTCGCGTTCAATTTTGTAGGAGACGGACTGCGGGACGCTGTCGATCCTTATTCGAGGTGAGTTGATGGTCCCAGCGCTTGTGGTGGAAGACCTCCGCGTGTATTTCTTTCTGGAACAGGGAGTGGTGCGGGCCGTCGACGGGGTGACCTTCTCGCTGGCGCCGGGCAGGACTCTTGGCATCGTCGGCGAGTCCGGCTCAGGCAAGAGCGTAATCGGCCAGTCTATTCTGCGCATCGTGCCGCCACCCGGCAGAATTGTGGGAGGCAAGATCCTCCTCCGGGTGGACGATGGAGACGGATCCCCGCAGCAGATTGACGTGACGAAGCTTCATCCGAACAGCCGCCAGGCTCGCAGCATCCGCGGCCGGCAAGTGGCAATGATCTTCCAGGAGCCTATGAACTCCTTCAGCCCTGTTCATACGGTGGGTAGCCAGATCGTGGAAGCCCTCATGCTGCACGCCCAGGTTCGTTATGACGAGGCACGTGACCGTGCGGTGGAAATGCTGAGGCGGGTTGGGATCCCGCAGCCTGAAATCAGAATCGACGCATATCCTCATCAGCTATCGGGTGGAATGCGGCAGCGGGCGATGATTGCCATGGCGCTGGTGTGCAATCCCAAGATTCTTATCGCGGACGAGCCCACCACCGCGCTCGACGTGACGATACAGGCCCAGATCCTGGAGCTGCTGAAAAGCCTCCAGAAGGAGTTCGGTATGGCCGTGCTGTTTATCTCACACAACCTCGGCGTTATTGCAGAAATCTGTCACGACGTGATGGTGGTCTACTTCGGCAAAGTTATGGAAACCGCGCCGGTAGAGACACTGTTCCGGAACCCGATCCACCCCTACACCAAGGCGCTGCTCAAGTCGGTCCCTGGAATCGACACGCCCGTGCGTCACCACTTGGCGACCATCGAGGGGACGCTCCCCGAGCCCCACGCGAATATTGCCGGATGTCCCTTTTTCGGACGGTGTACTGTGTGCACAGACGGTGTGGTGTGCAGCGACGAGCCGTATGAACTGGCAAAGGTCGCGGACGACCACTTCGTGGCGTGTCCCCAGGTCTGTTTTATCGCGTGAGGTCTTAGCGTGTCGGAACCGGAAATCCTCCTCGAGGTCAAAAATCTAAAAAAGCACTTTCCTATCTATCGGGGAGTCTTTAAGCGCATTGTAGGATACGTGAAGGCGGTGGACGGGGTAAGCTTTACCATTCGCAGCGGCGAAACGGTCGGTCTCGTGGGGGAGTCGGGCTGCGGCAAGACTACGGTCGGTCGAATGGTCATGGGAGCGTATCGCCCGACATCGGGGGAAATCTGGTTCAAACCGCCGAACGGTGAGCCGCCGGTAGACCTGGCGTCGGTTGACTCACGACGAATGAAAGCGCTTCGGCCCCATATTCAAATGGTGTTCCAAGACCCTTTTGCCTCGCTCAATCCTCGCATGACCATACGAGAAATCATTGCGGAGCCGCTTGTCGTGAATAAGATTGCGCGGGGCAAAGAACTTGAGCGTCGCGTGCGGGAGAGCATCGAAATGGTGGGATTGCAGACGCATCACCTCAGCCGGTACCCGCACGCGTTTTCGGGCGGCCAGCGTCAACGAATCAGCATTGCCCGGGCAATGGGGCTCTTCCCTTCACTCGTTGTCGCGGACGAGCCGACGTCCGCGCTCGACGTCTCCGTCCAAGCACAGATCGTGAACTTGGCTCTCGATATCCAAAGCCGCTTCGGGCTTGCATATCTGTTTATTTCCCATGATTTGGGCCTTATTCGCCATTTCAGCAGCAGGGTCGTCGTGATGTATGTGGGCCATGTCATGGAGTACGCTCCTGCCGAGTCTCTTTTCAAAAGGCCGCGACATCCGTACACCGAGGCGCTCCTGTCCAATGTGCCGACCACGCGGCCCAATCTCTTAGGTCGGAAGATAATTCTAAGAGGAGAGCCCGCAGACCCTGCGAATCCACCGCCGGGCTGCCCGTTCCACACGAGGTGCCTCTACGTCCAGGATATTTGCAGAGAGGTCATGCCGTCTCTCGAAGAGATTGAGCCGGAGCACAAATCTGCGTGCCACTTTGCCGGCACGCTTGATTTGACGGGGTGTGACGCTCTCGGCTGTGTGCTATAGAGTGGAAGGTTAGGGGAGTCGCCCACGGGTACCGGGAAAGATCTACAGGCGGAGCGCCTGAAGTCGGACAGCACCGAACAGGGACATGACAACTAACATAAAACGATTACTCTTGTACACGCATAATTCCATCGGGTTGGGGCACGCGTTCCGAACCTTGGCCCTGATTACGGGTATCCGCAAGTGGCGTCCCGACATTGATTTTCTCGTGATTTCGAGCAGCTCTATTCCCCAAATTTTCTTCAACGAAGGGATCGAGGTCATCAAGCTTCCGTCCGTCAAGCTGGACATCGACAGTGATTGCAACCGCATGTGCCCTCGATACCTTACGGACTTCGACCTCGAAACCGTTTTTGAGTTTCGGCAGCGCCTGATTTTGGAGACGTTCGACTTCTTCAAGCCTGATGCGCTCGTGGTTGAGCACAACATGACCGGTCAGATGAGCGAGCTCATTCCGCTGCTCATGAAGAAATGGATGCGCAAGGGCGGGCAGGGCGACTTCGGGTTGGTGCACCTCAACCGGGGCATCATGCGGTGGGTGCCTCTGCTGCAAATTCCCTATGAAAACCCCAGGCATCGATCCGAATCGATCAATATTGGCGAGCTTTACGACTTTATGTACGTGCTCGAAGACCGAGAGGTGATTGACATTAACAAGGCATTCCTGGGCAACGATCCGGAGCTGGAAAAAAAGATCCGATATCTCGGTAAAATCACCAACAAGGTCTATGACGAACTTCCGGGGCGGGAGGCAGTGCTCTCCCGGTTCGGTTTGCCGGACAGGCCCATCGTACTGATCTCCCTGGGTAGAAATCATCGAGTCGCGGCGCTTTCTATACGGCTCATGGAATGCCTGAAGCAGATGGACCTCCTTGACAAATACCAAGTGGTGATGGTTCTCGATCCGTACCTGGACGGCGACACGAAGAGGGCCCTGTGCGCTCACCCCCTCAGCGCCAAGGTCGAAATGCGCTGCTTCGTGCCCGACTTGGTGGACCTTTTGTCTCACGCTGACTTGGTGGTCTCGAGGGCGGGATATAACATATTCAATGAGGTGCTTCTCACGGGAGCGAAAGCGGTACTCATCCCGGAGAGCCACGGAGGCGGCGAACAAGAGCAACGTGTCCGGAGCGCGCCGCGAGAGAATATACTGGTGCTAACGGAAGACGAAGCCCTTCTCCCCGGCGCGGAAGCCGCGATATTCGACCTTCTCGAGCAACAGAGCTGCCGACCGCCGCAGAAGTTTGACAAGTACGCGATCGGCCGGGTTGTTATCGACGAACTTGAGGAGTGGGCGGCAAATGAACGGGGCCATTCCGCTACAGAGGCCGGCGCGCTTTCGAAGATGTAATCGAACATAGCTGTTGCCAAGACAACGACTTTTTGTCCGAAAGACAAATTATCGGAAAAGACGGTCATCGTTCCCGCGAAAGCAGGAACCCTGAAAAGGCAACCGGGTCCCTCCTTTCGCAGGAATGACGAGATTTGGCGTATGAATCGGACAAGGATTTTGGCAACTTCCGCATATAGCAGTTGTCAAAAATAATTTTCGATTGATTTCTCCAGGTGTCGGGAGGTCCCGTTCACTTCGAGCGACGCAAGGCTGTCGAATCTTCGTTCACGGGACCTTCCGACACCTACCAAAAAACCTACGATTCGGTCAGAACTTTTGGCAACTGCTATAAGCGTTCAGCAGGGCAGCGTCACGGCTTTGACTACCCATTGGTCTTATGGATAGATCCCGCGGATTGCGATAGCGTCGCTGATTCTCTGAATCGCCAACATCTGCGCGGCCACCCGATTGGAAACGCCGTGAACATCGCAGCATCCCATGACGCTGTGAAAGGCATCTACAATGAGGTTGCGCAGATGGCGGTTAATTTGGTCGAGCGGCCACATGAACGACTGCAGGTCCTGAACCCACTCCAGATAGCTTACCGTTACACCGCCCGCGTTGCACAGAATGTCCGGGATAATGAATACGCCTCGATTCACAAGGATTTCATCAGCATCAGGGGTTGTGGGGCCGTTGGCGCCCTCCGCGATGATTTTAGCCCGCACTTGGTCGGCGATCCGGCTGGTGATTTGATTGCCGGTCGCGGCAGTCACAAGGACGTCGGTGCTTAGGGTAAGGAGTTCTTCGTTGGTCACCTGATCTGCGCCGCGAAAACCCACCACCGTTCCCGCTTCCGCCTTGTGCCGGTTGAGCGCGAGAAGATCGAGGCCGTCACCCCTGTATACACCGCCGCTGGAATCGCTCACTGCAACGATGGTCATTCCCGATTCCGCGCAGCACTGAGCAGCGACTGTTCCAACATTACCGAAGCCTTGTACTGCTACTGTAGTTTCTTTAGGATCCACACCTTTGAGGCGCAACGCTTCCTCAATCGTATAAACCACCCCTCGGCCGGTGGCGGCGGTGCGGCCGAGCGATCCGCCGATCTCGACGGGTTTGCCGGTAACCACAGCAGGAACCGAGTACCCCGAGTGCATGGAATAGGTATCCATAATCCAGGCCATTACTTGGGCATCGGTCCCCATGTCCGGCGCGGGGATATCCCGGTCAGGGCCGATGAGTATGCTGATTTCGGTGGCATAGCGCCGAGTAAGCCGCTCCAGTTCTCTGCGCGAAAGCTTTTTGGGGTCCACGAGGACACCCCCCTTAGCGCCGCCGTACGGCAGATTCATAAGAGCGCACTTCCACGTCATGAGCATAGCCAGCGCACGCACTTCATCGAGAGTCACGTCGGGAGCGTAGCGAATACCTCCTTTCGTGGGGCCTTTCGCAGTCGAGTGGTGCACGCGATACCCGCGAAAGACATGAATCTCGCCGGTGTCCATCTCGACTGGAAAGACCACGGAAAGCTCTCGCTTAGGGTAGCGAAGCATTTCCGCGATGCCGCGCTTCAGCTTGAGATTCCCGACGGCCTTGTCAAACTGCGCGAGGGCGTTCACATAAGGATTTTCTTCGTGTCCCAGACGCGGGGGTCCACCGAGAGCTTGCGAAATAGAAAAGGCCTCTTTACCGGGTCGCTTATTGCTATTGTCTACCGAATCGGACATCGGATTAGTCTCCTCCTCACCTTCACGAGCTTGGGCGTGAGCCGATTAGTATGGGTTCACTTTCGACGAGACAACACCGCTATGGCCGGCGAGAACTGCCCCGGACTCGGTCCAGGGAAGCCTGCCCCGGCTATTTATTGCGGTAGTGACGAGTGCCGGGCGGTTATAGGCGCTTGACCATTTCCACCCCTTTGATGCTGCGGAGCGCACTGATAATACGGTTAAGATGGTCCAGATCCTTGACCGACGCCATGAACATGCCTTCGGCACGGTCGTTCTCGCCGGCTTTAATCTGGGCCTGCACGATATTGGAGTGATTAGAGGAAAAGACGCCGCTAATGGTGGCCAGCAGCCCCATCTTATTGGCGGCCTGGATCTGAAGGCGCACAATGCGCTCGACCGTCTGATCCTCATCCCAGCTTACGTCCACGATCCGTTCAGAATCGACCCCGTTGACATTCATGCAATCGGCCTTGTGAACGGTAACTCCACGGCCGCGCGTGATATAGCCTTGAATAGCGTCTCCCGGCAATGGATTGCAGCACTTGCCGAATTTCACCATCACATCCATGAGCCCTTCGACCCGAACACCGCTCTTGGTCGCCCTGCGGATTTCTCTCATCGGCTTATCGGGCTCAATAACCGCCTTGGCCTTTTCCCGCTCGGCTGGAGGAACGAGCTTGGTAACGAGTGTCTTTGGCGAGATCTTGCCGTAGCCGATGGTCGCGTAGAGATCTTCTTCCGTTTTTAGGCCATATTCCTGGGCAATTTCCATGATATGTCCGTCTCGCTCTGCCTGAGGCAAATCGAGACGCCATTTCCTGAGTTCACGATCTGATGCGTCACGCCCCATTTCGATGGCACGGTTGCGCTCCTCCGCCAAGACAAAGTGACGAATCTTGGTGCGTGCGCGTGCGGTCTTGACGTATTTGAGCCAATCCTTGCTCGGCTTTTGCCGTGCCGATGTAATGATCTCAACGCAATCGCCGGTTTTCAGCTCCTGCTTTAAGGGAATCATCCGGCCGTTGACCCGCGCGCCGACACAACGGTGTCCAACCTCGGTGTGGATTGCGTACGCGAAATCCAACGGTGTCGACCCCTTGGGAAACGTCTTCACGTCTCCTGTGGGCGTGAAAACGTACACTTCGTCAGGATAGAGGTCGACGCGGACGTTTTCGAGGAATTCCCGAGGGTCGTCGAGGTCCTTTTGCCATTCCATCATCTGGCGTAGCCAGCTGACGACTTTAGCATCCTCCGGATCGAGACTCTTGCCTTCTTTATATGACCAGTGCGCAGCGATGCCTGCTTCCGCTGTGCGGTCCATTTCGCGAGTGCGGATTTGGATTTCGATGCGGCTGCCTTCCGGACCGATCACTGTGGTGTGGAGCGACTGATACCCGTTGGGTTTGGGCATCGCGATATAGTCCTTGAACCGACCCGGAACCGGCCGCCAAAGGGAATGAATGAGCCCGAGAACCGCGTAGCACTCGGCTACGCTATTGAGGATAATCCGGAACGCAGTGATGTCGTGAATCGCCTCAAACTCGAGCTTCTGGGTGGTCATCTTATGATGGATGCTGAAGATCTCTTTGGTCCGCCCCTTGGTCTCCGCCTTGATATTGTAATGCTCAAGTGTCTCGCGAATAGTCTTCAAAACGTTGGCCACATAGCGCTCTGTCTGCTTGATCGCTTCATCGCGGCGCGCTCTCAAGTCCGCGTACACGTCCGGCTCAAGATATTTCAGCGCCAGATCTTCCAGCTCGGTCCTCATCCAATAAATGCCGAGCCTTCCGGCAAGACGCGCGTATATTTCGCGGGTCTCCCTGGCAATCCTCTTTTGGGCCTCTTCGGGGAGTGCGTCGAGGGTGCGCATGTTGTGGAGACGGTCGGCAAGCTTCACCAGGAGGATCCGGATGTCCCGCGTCATCGCGAGAATCATTTTGCGAAAGCTCTCAGCCTGACGCAGTTCCTTGGACTGGAACTCCATCTTGCTGATCTTGGTGACGCCGTCGACCAGGGTGGCGATTTCCTTACCAAAGATGCTCTCGATATCCTCCAACGTCGTGAGTGTGTCTTCCACCGTATCGTGGAGAAGCCCAGTGGCAACCGACGCTTCGTCGAGGCGCAATTCCGCGAGGATACGTGCTACCGCGACGGGGTGCACCAAATAAGGCTCCCCGGAGCGTCTTGTCTGGCCGCCGTGGACCTGTGCCGAAAAAATGTACGCGCGACGAAGCAGCTCCAGGTCGGCGTCCGCGTAATATGCTTTGACCAGATCTTGTATTTCGTTGAATCGAGGTATGGAATCGCCGGGAGATTTCATGGGTGCGATGAGATTAGTTGCCCCCTCTAGGTGTCTTGGAGCGAGCCCTCAAGCCAAATCGGCCGAACTTACGCCTTCGCCTTAACTCATTTTGGCCATTGAGCCCATAAATGGCAAGAAATTCGATGCAGCTCATGCGGAATCAACCGTCAACGCTCAATATTTATGCCATTACGCTTCGGCCAATCAAGCCCAGCGGTCACCCGTGTTTCCTAGCTCCCGGCGGACCCTGGGGCTCACGCCCGTGCGTTTTCCGAAAGATCAAACGCAGCGGTGAGCCGCCGAAGTCGAACTCCTCCCTGATTCGGTTCTCGAGAAATCGACGATATGAGAAATGCACCGATTCCGGATAATTGCAAAAAAATGCGAATGTAGGTGGACCAGTGCGCACCTGGGTGGCGTAGTAAATCTTGATCCGCCTCCTGGAGCGATGCATTCCTGGCGGATGGGACTCTACGATCCGCTCGACCATGCGGTTTAATTCTCCGGTCGTCACTCTGGTTCGGTACTTTCTGTCAATTTCATCGATAAGTCCGAAAATCTTTACCGCCCGTGTCCCCTTGAACGCGGACATGGTCAGAATAGGAGCATACGCCACGTACTTGAGCCCCTCCCGCACACGGTCGACGTAGATGTCATGGGAACGACTGTCTTTTTTTACCAGGTCCCACTTGTTCAAAACGAGAATGAGCCCGCGCCCCTTCTCAAACGCATATCCTGCAATGCGCACATCCTGATCGGTGACCGGTTCAGTCGCGTCCATGAGCAGCACAACGATGTCTGCCCGGTCTATGCTCTGGAACGCTTTGATAACGCTATATTTTTCCATTCGATCCACGACGCGGGCACGCCGGCGTATCCCTGCGGTGTCGATGAACAGATAGTCCTTTCCGTGATGACGCACAATCGTGTCGATGGAGTCGGTGGTTGTTCCGGGCTGAGGGTTGGCAACCAGGCGCTCCGCGCCCAGCAGGAGGTTTATAAAGGTGGATTTGCCGACGTTCGGGCGTCCGACCACGGCAACTTTTGTCATAGTTTCAAGTGGGGACACAGCCGTGGCAGCGTCCGATTCGGGGAGTTCGGCCGCCAGAGCGTCCAAGAGGTCGCTCAATCCGTATCCGGTCAAGGCGCTGACAGGATAGATGGGCTCCACGCCGAGCGAATAGAAATCCACTGCAAAATCGTGTCTCTTCTCCGAGTCGATCTTGTTAACCGCGTAAAAGACCTTCTTTCGTGTCTCTGCGAGAACGCGCACGATCTCTTCATCGGATGGAGTCACTCCCGCCTTGCCGTCTCCGAGAAATATTATGATATCGGCCTGTTCGATCGCCACCATAGTCTGGGTGCGCATCTGGCTGAGCAGCACGTCATCGGTTACCGGCTCGAAGCCGCCGGTATCAACGACGGTAAATGCTTTCCCGCTCACCGAGGCTTCGGCGTAATTGCGGTCCCTGGTCAGTCCGGGAGTGTCCTCGACGAGGGCCTTGCGAGCACCCACCAGCACGTTGAACAGCGTGGACTTGCCTACATTGGGCCTACCCACAAGCGCCACCAGTTTTTTTCTCGAATCTTTCGCCATAGATGCCTTCAGGC
>JAIWNO010000153.1 GCA_020216785.1 Desulfomonile sp. | reverse complement strand
AAGATCTTCCGCCCGTTTTCCGATGATGTCGCTCGCAGGCATCCCGAGCAATGTTTCCACCGCGGGATTCACATGCGTGTAACGCAGGTTGGCGTCTTTCAGAAAGATGCAGTCCGGAGCGATTTCGAAAATGGTACGGAAGCGTTCCTCGCTTGTCCGGAGGGCTTCTTCGGCCTCTTTGCGTTGGGTGATGTCTCGACCCAGCGTCAGTACCGCTCTTTGGCCTTTGTACCAAATCGGGACCTCCACAGATTCCATGTATCCCACGGAGCCGTCCGACCTTAAAAACTCCACTTCAGCGAAATCCGAAGAGACTCCCGAGCTTTCTGCTTGGGAAATCCTCCGAGCAACCGTCTCACGAAAATCAGGATGGACGGAATCGATCACAGCAAGTCCGGCAAGCATTTCCGCCAAGCCGACTCCGAAAAAGTCGGCGGCCGCCTGGTTTCCGAAGAGGATTCTTCCTTCCCGGTGCACGATCATGGGGTCCGCGGAAATATCGAACAGATCCCGGTACCGTCGCTCACTTTCAAGGAGGGCTTCCTGAGCACGCTTTCGCTCAGTTATATCCTGGACGATTCCTTCAGTGGATAGTAAATCGCCTATTTCATTGCGGATAGGACGCGCGTGCAAAGAAGTCCAAATAGGCGTCCCATCCTTACGGTACATCTCTATTTCGAATGCATGGACGATCTGGCCGTCCTGCATCAACTGAATAAACTCCTCTAGGCGCGATGGATCGACATAAATCGCCTCACCAAGCTTCTTGCTTGCATAGAGCAGCTCCTCAGGAGAATCGTAGCCGAGAATATACGCTGATGCGGGGTTTGCATTGACCCATCGACCGCGCGCGTCAGTCTGGAAAATCCCTTCCACCGCGTGCTCAAATATCCCGCGATATTTCTCTTCACTCAACCTCAGAGCTTCTTCGGCCCGCTTGCGGACGGTGATATCGCGGACGATTCCTATCGTGTACCAAACACCCTGCATGTTCACTGCGGATGCCGACAACTCGATAGGAAAGCGGCTGCCATCCGCTCTGGTGGCTGTCAGTTCCGCGGTGTTACCGGTCCTGGTTTCATCGCTCGCCCGGTGGTACGAGTTGTCGGAGTCGGCAAAATCAGGCCGTTTCCCGTTGTAAGCATTGGCGAGCTCCCGTCCCTTCTGATAGAGAAAATCCGCCGCCGCACTTCCGAGCAATGCGCGAACGCTTTCCCCACGAGGATTATGATCAAGCTCCAGGATGTCGATCAGGGCCGCATTTGAGCTGCTGATTCTTCCGTCAGGATCCATGACGAGCAGCCCATCCGCGAGGTTTTCAACAATGGCCGAGACAAATGCCAGCGTGTCCTGCAATTCCTGTGTCGCGTCGGAGACCTCTCGCTCCAAAGTGGACATCCGTGTTTCAATCTCGTTCGCCATATTGGTCATGGTCCTGGCCAACATGCCGACCTCGTCCTTGGACTGAATATCGATTACCGCCGAGAAGTCCCGGTTTGCGACCTTGTCGGCATAATGGGTAAGCTCGATAAGGGGGCGTGAGATCTTGTTGGTCAGCACGAACGCGATGGCAACGGTAACAAGAAAGATACAGAAGGTCGCGAAATGTAGCTTAATGATGGTCTTCCAAATATATTCCCGTACCCCGTCAAGATCCATTCCAATGTGCACATATCCGCCCACTCCCGAGAGAATGGGCGAAGAGATGTTCAGAAAAGCTCCCTGATTCTTGAGTCGTATGTTCGTCACAACAACGTCGTCCTTATTCTCCCTCGGCCTTTCTATCTCCCGGAGCAGTTCGTACGGCACGTGAGGAGCAAAGGTGTGACTCAGGATTTCACCATTTTTCTGGACCACGATCACGTACGACAATCCTTCGATTTCGGTATACTGATCGACGATGGATTGGATCGTGGACGCGTCCCGGTTGAGGATGATCTCCAGGCTTGATTGGGCCATGTTGTTGGCGATCGCGATGGCCTTGCTCTTGTACTCGTCGATGATCCGGTTGTAGAGGATCCATCCCGCGTAGGCCGAGATAATCGTCGCGATTACGCCGAACAAAAGAATCACCATGATGAGGGTTTTTTTGAATAATTTCGACATAACTATTTCTCCCGTCCTGTGCGCTCAGGAATGGGCACGAATCGTCCTTGCTCCACTGTGGTGAGAAACACTGCGTCCAGACCCTGATGTCTGTCGGGTCCAAAGTTGACCGGCACGCCTATCCCCAGGTCGTAACCTCTGATCCCCTCGACCACCGCCTTCACGGCTTTGGGATGGAAATCGGGCCCGAGCCTCTTGAGGATCTCCACGAGAAGCTTGGCATTAAGAAATCCCTCGAAACTGACCGGGCTGTATTTATGCGGCTCGTAATCCTGCCGTATCAGGCTTTTGGCAGGCATCACATCGTATTGGGTGATAAGCTGGCGATATTCCGCGACCGCCGGCAACTCCGTTTCTTCGTAGCTGGGCACGACCTGGGAATTGATGAGGTTGACCGTATAGTCACGTCCGGTTTCCTGACCGGTCTTCAGAAGGAGTTTCAGCTTGTTCTCGCTGTCCACAAATGAGACATTGGCGATTGGCACGTTCAACCCTGCGTTTCGGGAGTCGCGTATAAAAGCTGCACAAGCCTCGTATGCCCCGATGGAAATGATCGCGTCAGGACTCGAATTTCTAATGGTCTTCACCTGGGACTTCATATCCGACTGATAAGTCGTGCCGCGATAGTACGTAGCTTCACCCACGACGCGCAGCCCTTTCCTGGCAAGACTTTTGTGAACGGCTTCCCAGCCGCTGCGACCGTACGCGTCGATCTGGTAGAATACGGCTATGCGAGACCTACCACGTGATACGAGGTATTCCACGAGAGCGTCTATCTCCTGGCTGTATGACGCCCGCAGGTTGAACACATATTCGCCGTAGGGGCGAACTCTTTGCGGCTGGGCCCCGGAAAACGGAAAGAACAGGAAAAGGTCGCGTTGGCTCCCATAGATTTTGAGGAGCGGCAGCATTCGCGTGACAGTGGGGGTGCCCACGTAATCGAAGAGCAATAAGACGTCGTCGTCCTCCACAAGCCGGATGGTGTTCCGAATAGTCGGCACCGGATTGTATCCGTCGTCATAAGCTATCACATTGATTTTGTGACCAAATATCCCGCCGCTCTCGTTTATGTGTGAAAAATAGGCCATGCTCCCGCGGTACAGCTCGATTCCGAGGCCTCTCGTCGGGCCGGTGAAGGCCGCGGACATTCCTATTCTGATTTCTTTGCCCCAAGAGAACGTCCCGCTGGAGAGCGTGAGAAGTATGAGAAAAAGGCCCCAGATGACGCGCGCCATAGGATTGCTGGAGAAGTCGGCGGACATGTCGCCTCCAAATATCGACCGGTTTCACGATACGAGCGTCCCGACCAATGCTGCGACTGAGTGCAGGAAACGCCGTTAGCGTGAAGTCTTGCAGATGCGCCGCCGCGGGCGGAAATGGTGCTCGGATCTGATACGAGTATAGTATTTCTATTATACCCCAAGACCGCCTCAGTTACACGCGAAAGACGCTAGTACTGACAAGAAACCGGACGCGAGGGACAGAAGCGCTGTCACGGCTTTTTAGCAAGAAAAGCAAGAAGTGATACCGGTGGTTGCAAAGGTGACCGGCAAGGGGAGCGCGTAGCGCTCCCCTCAGGTCAATTGCCCTCGCGGCGGGAGGAAAGCCGGGGATAAATCTTGATACGTTTCGGGCCGTCCGCGCCCAAGATCTCAAAGCAATTCGTGCGGCTCAGTTCGGTAAGGATCCGGCAAACGGGATAGAGGTGGGAGCCGACGGTTTTGAGCTGCGACACCTCCCCCTCACCGTTCGATCGATCGGATCTCGGGCACACCAACCCTGAGATGATGAGATTGTTTGCGAGTTCGCCTTCGATAACAATGGTGGGATGCGATCGAGTTTGGCAAAGAGCCGCCAATTCCTCGACGGTTTTCACAAGAATGCCTGCCATGACGCCCTCCTTACTTTTATCAACGAAGGAGTGTTAGCAAAACTAATAACAATGAATAAACAATAAGTCAAACAAATTCCATGAACAGCGGCACAATTGCACAGAAGACTGGATTGTCATGTAAAACCGCCATAATGTACGTTTGCGCGACGGTGTCCTGTCTTGTCAGAGTGAAAAATGCATTGACATAAAAACTAAGGACAGCTAATAATAAAAAATTGTATGCTAGATTCGCTGATCATAGTTTGACCTTGGTTCTGTGTTAAATCACGCAAACTTCTCTTAATAAGCGAAAAATGACCGATACTGTCGAGAAACTAGATCATAGATAAAGTTGGAGGTGAGCCATGTCGTTCAGTAAACCTAACAGAAGCGCTGCGACCAAAACGAGAACACGTGTGGAGCCGGCCCCTGTTTCGGGAATGTGCGTGACATGCCTGGACGGGTGTCCCGGCACGTGCGAAGTCGGACGTTCCGCGATCAGAGGCCGGGAAATGATCTATCCTCAGCCATATGGGAAAGTAACGGCCGGCGCGGATAAAGATTATCCGATCGATTACTCTCATTTTAATATTCAGGGAACCTGCGTCGGCGCGCACGGGATAGCCGCGGATCCCGATGTAGCCACCTTCCCTGCTGTGGATTGCAGCACTGCCGTTGGGAGAGACGGCGGCATTAAGCTGAACTTCCCGGTCTTCACCGGCGCCGTGGGATCAACTCGCATTGCTCGGGTCAACTGGGAGGATATTGCCGTGGGCGCGGCCATTTCCGGGATTATAGTCGTGGCCGGCGAAAACATTTGTGGCATGGACAAGGATGCCGAGCTGAAAAACGGTCGAATCGTTCGATCTCCGGAAATGGAGAGGCGCGTGAATGCCTTCAAACAATGGTACGACGGCAAGGGAGGAATAATAGTCCAAGCCAACGTAGAGGACACGAGCCTCGGCGTCCCCGAGTATGTGATAGAGAAGCTCGGAATCGAAATTTTTGAGCTCAAGTGGGGACAGGGAGCGAAAGACATTGGTGGGGAAGTAAAACTGTCCACAATGGAGCGCGCTCGTCAATTGCAGGAGCGAGGCTACATAGTGCTTCCCGATCCCTCGAGCCCGGCCGCGGAACGAGCATTCGCCAGCGGTGGAATCACTGAATTCGAGAGACATTCTCGCTTGGGAATGGTTACGGAAGAGGGGTTCTACCGGGAGGTTGAAAGATTGCGAAAACTCGGGGCCAAGTACGTGACGCTCAAAACCGGAGCATACCGGCCCGCAGACTTGGCGAGGGCCATCCGCTTCGCATCGAATGCACAAATTGACCTTCTAACAATAGACGGCGCGGGGGGCGGCACCGGGATGAGCCCCTGGCGGATGATGAACGAATGGGGCATTCCCACAGTTTATCTCGAAGCTCTTACGTACCGAATGTGCGAGCAATTGAGGGCCCAAGGTGATTACGTGCCGCCCATTGCCATCGCCGGCGGGTTATGTCTCGAAGACCATATATTTAAGGCGCTCGCTCTCGGCGCTCCTTTCGTGAAGGCCATCTGTCTGGGACGCGCTCTTATGGCTGCGGCCATGGTCGGCAAGAACAGCGGCAAAACCGCTCTCGAGAAAGGCCAGAAGGAAGAAACACAAGACAGCGAGCAGGTGTTCCTGAACCTCTTCGCTGTTGGCGCTCAGCTCAAGGAAAGATTCGGCTCGGATTTCAAGCGGCTTCCGGCGGGCGCAATCGGATTGTACTCGTATGTGGACCGGCTCAAGCAAGGCTTACAGCAGCTCATGGCGGGAGCGCGGAAGTTCTCGCTCCGGTACATTGATCGTAACGACTTGGTTTCGCTCACTCGGGAAGCGTCGGATGTGTCTGGGATACCATACGTAATGGAGTCCGACCGGGAGTTGGTGGAAGAAATCATAAGCGGAAACGGCCAGGCCTCGGTTCGCGTAGCCGGCGCTCATTAAGTTTGCATTGCCCGGGGGCGTCATTGGTCCCCCGGGCTGCCCGCTTTCCAGCGGCTATCCGGTCGACAGCCACAGCAACCGTGCGACTCCAGGTCCCGGATTCACCCATTGAGACGGGCTTTGCGCGGAAAGATGCACCGCGTTGCCTGTTTTTATCTTATAAATCGTACCTGAGACGGTCATTTCCAGTCTGCCGGAAAGAAGATACCCCACTTCTTCGCCTTTGTGCCCGAAAAAGTGGCGGGCAAGCTTCTTTCCGGGCTTGATTTCGAGTAGGTAGAGCACCGCCTTTGCGTCAAAACCTACCGGAGTCAATATGTGAGCCGTCACGACATCGCCGGGAATGTCCGGCAGCTTAATGGAGAGCGAGTCGGCGGAGGAAAAGACGATCTTTTGGGCGGGGGATTCCTTCTGAAAGAAAGAACTGACGTCCACTGACAAAACCTCGGCCATTTTTACCAGAGCGGGCAGAGACGGATAAATCAAATTACCTTCTACTTGGGAGATGGTACTGGGGGTAACCCCGACGAGTTTAGCCAGTTCTCCTTGAGAAAACCCGCGCCTAGTACGAAGCTCTTTAAGTCTTTGGCCGAATTCCAATTTTCCTGAAGCCCCTGACTCGTCCTCAAATGTGACGGCCGATTCCTTGGTCCAGTATTTGAACGGCTTGTGCAGGTTCTCCGTGCCGCGGCGATCCGCCTTCAGGATGTTCAGAAACGTCGTGCCTCGTTTGATGGAAAGCTCGATTGCGACTTGCGCGATCTGGTTGATGCGGGCTCGCAGTTTTGACGAGTGCGCCTCCTTGACAACGATCCAGTATGCGACCGTGTTCAGTTCATACAGCCGAGGGCACGAGTGAGCGTAGAAGCTCAGGAACTGCTCTTCGCCACCCCAAAGCTCCTGCATTCCGGTGATACTCTCGAAAACAAGGCGCACGTCTTCGTCTGAGCCGGATATAAGCCCGTAAATCACATCCATGACCTGGGTGATTTGCTTCGGATCGTCAACTCGGATGATTCGGCACGGCCAATCGGGCCGAGCTTCGTAGTAGAACTTAAGAAACACATCAGATCCTTCACCTTTGCCCCACGTGAAGCAATCCAATATGGTGAGCGACGGGTTTTCAGCCAGAGGTCCGAGTTTTTCCAGAAGACTGCGCGGGGACCGATCGAAACTGACATAAATAAGCGTCTTGTTCCCTGTTTGTGACGCCTGCATCAAGTTGAGGCAAAAAGGCCATACGAGACTTCCGGTATCATCGTACCAGAGCACGTTATCGCCGATGAGAAGCCCTCCCAGAATTCGGTCCAACTGATCGATCCCGGAATCTATTCGTTTTGTGGACAGCTTGGATTCAGACATGGCTCCTCCGAAGGCACAGCTCATTATAGAAAAATTAAGTTGCCCTTTCCAAGACGTTCGTCCAATAGCAACCCTTATGGCGTAAGACGCCAGCCGAAACATGAAAGCGCAACCGGGCCGGCATCTTATCAGCTTTCACCAGGGGGACGTGGGAAAGCGCCCTCGAAGAGGCGACCCGAGTGGGCGTCTGTCCGCAATCGCCGAAGAGACAGGTAAGGAAAAAAAGAAAACCGCCGTCCCGGCGTTCAACATCCGAATCTGCCTGTGATTTACATGGAGGAGCTGAGGAGGCTCGAACTCCTGACCTCTTGAATGTCATGCGGGAGAAGATCAAACACACCCAACAAAATCAAGCTATTATATCTGGCACTCGTTGTGTTGCCTTATTACAAACCAGAATGGTTCACGAACGATTGACACAAAATTCCCACAGGCGAAAAATGCCGAATCCACCTGTCATATGGGGCAAAACGCGAGCCGCAGCAACGCGGATTATTTTCATGTAAAGCCATCTCTTTTAGCTGCCCTTTTGTCATGGATTTGCTGCACGAATACTTACGGTAGCGGCTGGATCTCTTCGCCGGTCCGGTCAACGCCGTAGCCCCCGAGCGCCAGAACGCGTTCCTTATACCGCGGCGATCTCATAACATCGAGCATAATCCGAATCTTCTCATCGCCCATGAATTCCTCAGGAATCACCAGGTCGTACTGCTCGACAGCCACCGGAATGAAATCCAGATCGAGAGCGCGCGCAGCTGCAAGCACTCCCATTCCCACGTCTGCCACACCGGACAGCACTGCAACCGCAACTGACGTGTGGGTGTATTCCTCCAGGTGGTAGCCGGTAATGCGTTCGGGATCGATACCCAGCCGGTCCAAGTGGTAGTCCAGCAGCACCCGAGTGCCCGCACCGGCCTGACGGTTCACGAAGGTCACGTCGTCCCGCACAAGATCCTGGAAGCACTTGATTGACTTGGGATTGCCTTTGGCCACCATGAATCCCTGCTCCCGCATCACACCGTGAAAGACCCGCACGGGAATGTCGGGAATGTAGCGCCGTATGTACGACCAATTGTATTGGCCGGTTTCCAAGTCCAGCAAGTGCGACGGAGCAAAGTGCGAAGAGCGGCTTTTCAGGGCCAGCAACCCGCCCAAGCTGCCGACGTTGCTCGACGACAAAAAGATACTGTGCGGTCCGAGTTCGTTCGCCAGCACGTCCAGGGTGAGGTCGTGGCTCCCGATGCATACGAGCGTCCGATCCACGTCCATAGGATCTTTCAGCAATTCAACATCGACATCTTCCGCCTGTCCAATACCTTCACTGAAAGTCGGGATGCGGATGATGCCGTCCGCACGGGTGAGACTCGTGATGGAGCCCGCGCCTCGCGGCAGCGGTGTAGCGACAACCCTGTCGCCCACACGGCCGATCTTCACTCGGAAGAATTCCTCGCGTCCAAGCTTGGACGCGATCTTTCGCGCGGACACCGCCCTCATGCGCGGTCTGGATCGGTGTGGAAGCCCTTGCATTATCTCGAGTACCGGCACGCCAAAGGCCTCGAACGAAAGCACTGCGGAAACAGGATATCCGGGGTTGCCGATCACCGGCTTGTTTTCGACGATACCGAGGATCGTCGGTTTGCCGGGCATCATCGCCACACCGTGAACGAGCACCTCACCGAGTTGCCTGATGGCTGCCGCGGTGTAGTCCTCGCTCCCGGCCGAAGAACCGGCGTTGATTACCACCAGGTGGGCATCGGAACGGACGCCATCGAGTATAGTCTGCTTGATAGGGTCGAACTCGTCCTGCACGATGGGTCGGCGAATCG
Organism: Desulfomonile sp.; assembly: GCA_020216785.1. Classification (GTDB taxonomy): domain Bacteria; phylum Desulfobacterota; class Desulfomonilia; order Desulfomonilales; family Desulfomonilaceae; genus JAIWNO01. The sequence goes on along the minus strand of JAIWNO010000153.1, from coordinate 860 downwards.
CGATCCCGCCCGCCTGCTCTACGAGACTCGCGAGCATCACGGAGTTGAACTCGATTGCTTCGCCGTGCTTCGGCGGTCGATCCCGGAGGATCTCGTGCGCCATAAGCTCCGACCCGGACGGCGCCAGCAGCACGCGAGGTTTTTGCACTACGTCGACCGCATACACTCCCGCTGCAAGCAGTGCACCTTGATCGTATGCAGTGAGGCGATGGCCCGAGGGAAGAATCATCTCCGACGCAACGAAATCCTCGCCGACTCGGCGCACGTTTTGCCAAGGTACTACCGCCTGTTCGATCTCGAACGCCTCGTCTTCGAGGAAGTTCACGTTCTCGATCATGATGACTGCATTGGTGCCGGGGGGAAGCGGTCGGCCCGTGTTCACTGCCCACGCCTCACGATTGAGGGCCAACACGAGAGGCCGATCAGGCGAGGCGCCGAACGTGCTCTCAGCCCGAACGGCAAAACCGTCCATTGCTGCGGTATGGAAATGCGGTGAAGAAATTTGTGCAAGAACCGGCGCGGCAGTCACTCGACCGAGGGCTCGGACGACAGGAATTTGTTCAGATCCTGGAAAGCTGCTCCGGTCGAGATGCTGCAAAAAGATCTCCAGGGCTTCGCCTGGTTGTTTCATGTCCAGATATATATTCCGTCTCACGGAAGTCCCCCATCCAATTCGAGAATAAATGCACAGTTACGGAATCGCCCTTATAGATGCCTTCGCAATCGGCTTCGATCCGAAACACCCCGTCAGCTCTGACCATTGACGAGATTAACCCGGACTTGCCGTGAACCGGGATCGCGACGAGGCTGCCGTTCCGGCGCTCGAGGCGCACACGAATGTAGTCGGTGCGCCCCTCTTT
>JAIWNO010000152.1 GCA_020216785.1 Desulfomonile sp. | reverse complement strand
GGATGGGACGTTGCGACTGAGGACCGCCTCAACCGTAGGACGCAGAAAAGGCATCAACGTGTTTTCGCCTTCGAGGCGACGAATAAGCGGCACCACGAACTGCTCCAAACACACCATAGCGGACACCGGATGGCCGGGAAGGCCGAACACGGGCTTCAACGCGGCCGACGCGAGAATCAGGGGCTTGCCGGGCGAAACGTTTACACCGTGAAAAAGCACTTGGCCGCCTGCAGAGCGTTGAACCGCCTCGATCACCAGGTCCCGGCTTCCCATTGAGCTGCCGCCGGAGATCACCACCGCATCAGCTTCACGGACACCTCGTTCGATGGCCCCAGAGATCGCCTCCAGCTCATCGACTGCGATGCCCACCCATACTGGCCGTGCGAAAGCCTCAGAGATCATCGCGCTCAACGTATAGCGGTTTATGTCCCGCACGCATCCGGGCGGCGGCGTCTGGTCCACAGGACAGATTTCGTCACCGGAGCTGATTACGGCCACGGTCGGCTTCTTGTACACTCTCACCGATAAGCATCCCATTGCCGCGAGCAATCCCAGGTCCTGCGGCCGAAGTCTACTGCCCGGAGACAGGAGGGTCTCGCCCTGTCGAAAATCTTCACCCTTGCGGACCACGTTCTCGAAAGGAGCGACGGCCTTGAGCACTTCCAGCGTGACGTCGTCGTGTTGTTCAGTGTGCTCTACCATCACGACAGCATCGCACTCGACCGGAAGCGCACCGCCGGTCCAGATGCGCACTGCGTCGCCTCTTTTGACGGTCACGTCCCGGATCTCACCCATGAGGACTTCGCCGACGACCCGGAAAAGAGCAGGCGACGATTCAGACGCGCCAAAAGTGTCCGCTGCGCGCACCGCGAAGCCGTCCATTGTGGAGCGGTTGAATCCCGGAATGTCTTCCGGTGCGGTGATCGGCTGAGACAGCACCCTGAAAAGGGCATCCTCCAGCGAGACCTCCTCGGTCGATAACGGGCCGAATATGCGAAGGAATTCCCGAGCCTGATCGGCGCTCATAACGCGAAGAAAGGGCTTTTCCATCTCAAATACTCGTGTGTGATGTCGAATTTTTCCCAGAGACACGACTATATCAGTTGAGACATAATATGTCAAAAATGACAAAACCCCGCGGCTGCCAAACTGTGTTTTTTTCCGGAAAAGGACGACTCGAAGAGGAGCATCTGGTATGGTTGTCTCTCCGGCCGTTTGGTTGAGTGAAGACTGGTGTGTCGGTTTACAGGGACCGCTGAGCGAACTGAATTGCGGTTGCCTTCCTTCGCATAGGAGCATCGGATGGAGGAATCCCTCCGGAGCCGGGTTTTGAGCTATCGCTGGCTGATTTTCGGGATCATGGCGCTGGCATTCATGTTCGTGTATTTTCACCGGCAGTGCGCCGCGGTAGTTGCCATCGATTTGCAGAAGGAGTTCCACGCCTCCGCGGGCTTGGTAGGCCTGCTCGCGTCCGCGTATTTCTATCCGTACGCTCTGCTGCAGCTCCCGGCCGGGTTGCTTTCCGATTCGCTCGGTCCAAGGGCTACCTCCACGCTGTTTCTCCTCATCGCTGTGGCGGGGAGCGTCCTTCTGGGGCTTGCACCCACCGTGGAAGTAGCGGTCGCCGCGCGGGTCATGGTCGGGGTGGGCGTCTCCATGGTATTCATCCCTACAATGAAACTACTGTCACAATGGTTTCGTGTGAGCGAGTTCGCGTTCATGGTCGCGATCATGAACATAGTGGCCGGAATAGGAGTCTACCTTGCAACGAAGCCGCTCGCCGCGTTCGCAGGATGGGTTGGGTGGCGTGCATCGTTCGAGGTGATCGGCGTGGGGACCCTGTTCGTCGCAGCCGCAGTGTGGGCTATTGTGCGCAACCGGCCGCAAGACATGGGGTGGCCTGCGCTTGCCGACATGGATCAACTCGGGTCAGGCGCCGCGCCTGCCGCACGGCAAATACCTTTGCGGCTGGGGATTCGAATGGTCCTCACGGAGCCCGGGTTCTGGCCGCTGGCGGCCTGGTTTTTTCTCAGCTCCGGCGGGGCCTTTTTCAGCTTTGCAGGGCTTTGGGCCGGCCCGTATTTGCAGCACGTGTACGGTATGAGTCGTTCCGAAGCAGGCGACGTCCTGGGCATGATCGCGCTGGGCCTCATCGTGGGGAGCCCGTTCATGAGCTTTCTTTCTGATCGCGTCTTCAAAAGCCGCAAGAAGGTGTTGATCCTATCAACGGCGGCGCTTGCGGCCGAACTCGTGGTACTGAATCTGAACCCGGTAGGTTTCTCGAAACCCGCTTTGTATGGCTTGGTGTTCTTCTTCTGTGTGAGCGCTTCTTCGGTGGTGCCCGTGGCCTTTGCCGCGACCAAGGAGCTTTTCCCCGTACAAATTGCTGGTACTTCTGTGGGAACAGTGAATCTATTCCCGTTTCTGGGAGCTGCGATCATGCAAATCGTGCTTGGGTGGGTGCTGGATGCGTATCCTCGAACTGCTGGAGGCGCTTATCCCCTGGAGGCATATTCCTCGGTGCTGCAATTCCTGCTTGGGGCCGTGCTTATCGCGCTTATGTGCACATTTTTCATGAAAGAGACCTTTCCGCCGGCGACTCCGCCTCAACAGCCACGCGCATGAGTGAATCAATACTTGTTGTCCGGCCGGGGGCCCTCGGTGACACAATTCTCGTTCTGCCGTTGCTCCAGTCCGTGCGAGAGCAACATCCAGGCTGTCAAGTCACTTTTCTCGGCAGTCGGGCGTACCTCGATCTGTTGCCGTCAGACGTTACGGCTGAACCAATTGAGGCTCCACGATGGTTGTGGCTCTTCGAGATCGACATCGCGGAGATTCACCGTCGCGGCCGGGTGTGGGACTATGCGTACCTGGTTCTCAAGAGCCCTGAGCCCCTGATCCACAGCCTCTTCAAAGCTGGTACGAAACATATCGCTTCGGTGTCGTCTACCCCAATTGAAGGAACACACCTCGTGGAGTCCATGCATCAAGGTCTCGAGTTGCCGCTGCCGCCCAAGATCCCTGCGCTTGTCCACCTCGCTCCGCGGCGACCGCGACGTGATGTTATCTGGGTCCATCCCGGCAGCGGCGGACCTCGGAAGTGTGCGCCGCTCGATTTGCTAACCTCGTACGCCGAAGAAGCAAGCAGAAAAATGGGCCTCCCCATTGTCATCACCGTTGGCGAAGCCGACGCATTTCTCAAGAAGCTTCAAGGCTGGGAGAGGCTCGTCGGCCTCGCATCGAGAATGTACGAAGGCCGGCCTCTGCTGGAAATAGTCAGAAAACTCGGTCACGCCGCGCACTTCATTGGGAACGATTCCGGCATGAGCCACCTCGCAGCGGGGCTCGGCGTGCCATCAACCGTGTTTTTCATCTCTACTGATCCGGTGCAGTGGGCACCGTGGGTACCGGAGGGTCAGGCCACCATGGTGGATTTGCGGGGTCAAACCTACGGTCCCTTCTCGAAGACACTGTGAGTCGTTTCAATTTGGATTGGTGGGACAGGCGTCTCGCCTGTCTGAGTGAAAGATCTACCACAAGTCAGAGAGAGGCAAGATACCTGTCCCACCATGAAGAGCGGAGAAACCGTTGCCTTCCCACCGAACTGGATCCCACTATTCCACCGAAAGAGCACCGACTGATGTGATCCTCACCGCAGCTACGCTCCGGAGGATACAGCGCTCCCGACCTGTTAATTTCGCCTGCTTGCCCGCGCATCATTGATGGCTTTTATGCACGGTTCAGCAAGCCTGTACGGTCCTTCTCTCATCCACACAGGGTCGTCGTACCGGTCGTGACACGGGAGGCACGGGCCGATGGCAAGGATGCGGCCGATTTCTTCCTGATTGAATGGTCGGGACAGGTTGTGGGAGGTGCTTTGAAGCGCTTTGCCGTCGGGCGCGACGACGGCCTCGAGCGGATAATTGATCACCAGCCCAGCCGCGGCAGAATCGTAGACCGGTTCCACCTTCCAACCGCCAGTTGCGGAGTCGCGACTAAGCCTTCCCTCACCGAGACCGATTGCTTTGGGATCGAGGTGGCAATCAACACATCGAGGGACCTCCGTTCGTGTCGTGTGCGGATGCGTCGGTCCGACCGCAATTGATGTGAGACCGTTCTTAAGAAGCATAATGGCAGAGTCGTACCCTCCGGTCACATTTCCGGTGTTGTCCACCACCGAGTTCCACACCTGGCATCCAGGCACGAGAAGGCCCACGCGTCCACGCGAATTAATGCCGAGTATATTCCTCGCAAAACGGAAGTAGCTCCGTCCTTCGGCCCATCGACCGGGCGTAGTTTTGCCGGTGAGGTGGTCAAAACCTTCATGGCTGAAGTCCAACAGCTGATGACACCCGTAGCACTGAGGGCTCCACGCGCTGTGGCAGCTGTCGCATTCCAGACGCTCATGGCCCTTGATTCGGTGACCGTTCTTTTGATCGGTAATCACCGTGATCGGATGGTCCTTGCCGGTGAGCTTGCCTGTGAGGCGCAGCCCTTCGGGCGTTTTCCGAACATGCACGAGCGGTCGGCCTTTCGAGGTCACCAGGACTTCGTCACCTTCGTTCACTTTCGCAGGGCCCGTACTCCTGAGAAGGGCCTGCACCAGCAGGTCGTCCTTGCGGACCGTGAGAGTTTTGGGCGGCGCGGATGCGCTCCCGTGACAGTCTTCACATCGGATCTCGATTTGATCTTCCATGTGGCCGTGGATTTCGCCGTCACCCATCGCGTCCTGTCCGGTATGGCAGTCGATGCAGCCCATACCCTTTTCGTGGTGAATGTCGGGCACGAGCCTCCACACGAAGCGATCATCGCTGATCGTGCGGTCGTTGAGACCTCCTCGGACGAACGGCGTGCCGTACTGGCTGCTTTCCATTTCTCCGTGGTAATTGAGGCCGATACGGCCGCTCCGGTTGTGGCACGCCCTGCACCGCTCGTCGGGTATGCGGTGTGTCAGCGAGTGCGTTGCGGAATGGCCGACTTCGTCCCGCTTTACGGTGGGGTCCGAGCCGTGATATTTGCCGTCTTCGGCATACGGCGCGTGACACGCGGGGCAGCCTTCGAGCCGGCCCATACCCTCGCGAGGTCGGGGTCCCCACAAATGGCACGCGGCGCAAAACTTTCGAAAGTGACTGTCAGCTAAACTGAACCGGCCGTCGGGCGTCAACTTCGGATCGACCGGTCGAAGCGTCGTACGGCCGTCGGAGACCGATCGGACGCCGAACCGTGGCTTCGTGTCTCCGACAAGACCCCACTGAAACTGAAGGACGCTCACGATCCCCGCGTTCGTGGCCATGAGCGACCGAGGAACGTTCACCACGCGGTTGAGGAGATAATGCTCGCGGCCGGAATGGCATTTGCCGGCCATGGTCTCGCCTCCGCCGCAACTTGCAGCCGCGAGATCGAGCTTTGCCGGGTTGCGGCCGCCTCTCAGATTCATGTGCGCGCCGCGGACGGTGAGGTCCGGGCCGTTGCCTCCGTGACAAATCACGCACCCAAACACGGTGTTCGGATGAGACGGAGATATGTCCTCGATCCCAAAGTGGCAGGTGAGGCAGCGTTCAGGGGGAAATTTGCCTCCGAATGGCTGGATTTCGATGATTTCCGCACGCCGCGCCTGCGTTGTGGCAAGCTCACGGAGCGCTGCGCGACGTTCTCCAGAGGACGCGGCTTGATCTACCTCGCCTTGGAGCCGTTCCACCATGAGAGCGATGCCCCGCTCCTGATAAATCTTCCATTCAGGCCTTATAGAGCGGATTTCGACCAGTACAAGAGCTGCAACGAGAATGACAAATGCGACCATACCCGCAGCGGCGTATGTGGAGCTTGGGCGGTTCATACGAGGTATCCCCAGACGGTGAGCAGGCACGCGAGCGCGGTCAAAAGAAAGAATACGCATGTTACGAGGGCGCTCATTTTGCCGCTTCGGGGGAGGAGTGGAATGACAGCGAGCACCACGAGTGCAGCGAGCGGTGCAGCGACGCCGGCCAGCCATGGAGGACACCATCGCAGCATCTGCTGGATTCCCACGAAGATCCATGGCGCCTTCACGTGAGCGGCCGGAATGCCTTGCGGATCGGCCGGCGCCTCAATGGGAGCGTCCCACAGTGCTGATACGAGGCACACCACAGCCAAAGTCACCAGGGCCGCAAGCGCCTCTTTGCGCACGAGGTCGGGAGTGCTCCTGATAGTGGGTACCGAGCGCTGCTTGTTGGTCATAGCCTCTCCGAGCAAAGCGTCAGTCTTTCACGATCCTGAATCCCACCGTACGAAACCACCCGTGCGGCGGCGCTCTGTGAACATTGTTTATCCGTTTGGAAGACTCCGGTGAAGCCCACGAGCCGCCGCGGATGACTTTCTCCTCGCCAATGGGAGGCCCCATGGGATTGGCGACGGGACTTTTTGCATAGTAGTCCGCGGCATACCAGTCAGAGCACCACTCCCAGACGTTTCCGATTATTCCGGTCATGCCACAGGCGCCGGGCTCCGCAATCGCGACCGGAACGTCTCCTTCACGCGGCAGCACGGTGAGGTAGTCTCCCGGCGGATTAGAGGTGCTCAGTAGCGCTGCCTTCTCCCATTCCGCAGAAGTGGGGAGTCGCCCTCCAGCCCATTTAGCGTAGTCCGCGGCGCCGTACCACGAAACGCACACCATCGGCCGGTCCGCCATGCCCTCCTTTGGGCGGAACGTGCCGCCCTCTTGCACAACAGGACAATGTGGGCTGGAAAGCAGGACTCGCGGCATCTTGTCGCGTCCAATGAGGCCGCGCTGGCTGAGGAACCGACAGTATTCCCGTACAGTGACTTCCCGCTGTGCAATCGAATAGTCCTTGAGAAAGACCTTGTGGAGCGGACGTTCGTCGACTCTGCCTGTCCCTTCGGGGCTGCCCATTTCGAATGTGCCGGCCTGCACGTGGACAAAGCCACGGTATTGGCCTTCGCCTTCGATAAGCTGATCTGCCTCCGCCTGCCGCACCAGCGGCTCCGCCGCTTGGGGCTCAACGGCAGGCATGGGAGGCAGCGGCACTGACGGTCCCGAAGGGCAACCCGGCAGCAAGGGACAATCCGCCACGGTTGAAATCATCGTCACCGGCGCGCTGACGGATCGGGGCGCCGGATCAAGCAAAGCGGGCGAGGTCGCGAACGAGTGCGCGCTCCACGCCGCGGTGAGCAGAACACTCGAGAGAATAATGAATACAGCTTGTTTCAACATCTTGACGACGCGGTTTATTCCAAACACGCTTGTTTTACCCGTCCGAGCATAAGGCTTTCGTGTTGCTGCAGACGGTTCACCGGTCCCGCGTAGGGAACGGCCGCACCAAAACCCTTGCCTTTCAGGCGACATATCATAATAACGTTTCTGTCACAATCGAGGTAGCGGGAGCGAAAAGACGTCGGGCATTGTGGAGCAGGCTTATCAGGATTCATGGAACGTCAGCAAAACAAGCAATCCATCCGAAGCGAGGCTCGGGCCGCGCTGCTTGACCTGATCGATGTACGCTTACATGAAGATCCGCGACTCATTGCTGAGTCCACCCGTCTGATGCAACAGTCGCTGGCCGACCTTGTGGACGCTCTCCTGTCGCCTGACGGCAACGGTCGAATATCGGCGGCGATGCAGACGCTTCATCCGGAAGATGTTGGGGATCTCTACGAGTACCTGCGCGGCTTCAAACTCGTGTTTGGACCCAACAGAGAGCCGCGTTTGGAGCGGAGCGCATATGGAAAGAGGAACGAGGGGCTTTTCTACACCCCAGCCGCAATCGTCGGGCATATTGTGACCCGCACTCTGGAGGAGATCGCTGTCGAAGACGAAATCGATTTCCTGAGCGTAAAAGTGCTCGATCCCGCGCTCGGCACAGGCGCGTTCCTGGCGGAGGCCCTCGAACAGCTTACCACGCGGGTCTTTTCCGGTGGAGGCAAAGCAACTCGCTCCACGGTCCGGCAAATCACTGAATCGTTTGCGCACCGTATGAAGGACAGCGGTGTCCGTGTGCCGCTCGACGAGCGTATCGCAGTGAGGGTCGCCATTCTCGAGAACTGCTTATATGGCGTGGATCTTGACCCTGTGGCGGTTACCACGGCGAAGGCGCTCTTGATCAAAAGTGCCTTCGGAACGGTTCCGGTACCGCACCATCTGAAGATCAACTTAAGGGTGGGTAACGCGCTCATCGGCACTGCGAAGGCCAGTCCGCACGCGCTCTGTCGGAATGCTGAAAATTGCAAGCACGCGGGACTCTATCTAAACGCACGCCAAGTCGATTCCAAGACAGCGGCCGCGTGGGCGAGCGAAAGACTGCCAATTCACTGGTGGCTTGAGTTCCCGGAAGTCTTTTCCCGAAAAGGCGGCTTCGATGTGGTAGTGGGTAACCCTCCGTACGAGGTTCTCTCGGTGAAGGAATCCGGGATCGACGAGCGGCATCGCGAGCAATCCTATTTCCGCAAGGTATTCCGCAGTTGTCACGGCAAGATCAATACATATCGGCTCATGATGGAACGCAGCCTGGAAGTGCTCAGGGACGGTGGAGTGATGGGCTTCATCGTGCCCGCGACGTTGCTTGCGGATTCTACGGCAGAGAAGCTCCGCCGGATGCTCCTGGACGAAACGCGAATCGCAGCGACCGTGCTCATTCCGGAAAGGGCGCGAGTGTTCGATCGTGTGACCCAGGCGTTGGCGATCCTCGTTGCAAAAAAGGGCGAGCGCACCGAGGTTGTTTCGTCCGCGTGGTGGGACGGCTCAGGCCCGATTCCCGACAGAGGAAAGGTCGCTATTGAACGCCGCGATCTCGAGTGGACGGGCTTTCGCGTGCCGATTCTGAGGACCACCTCGGAAAAGAAGCTCCTCGACCTGATCAACCGACATCCGCCTCTGCGGGGGGGCGGGTCCGTCGCACCAGCGGGCATCGTGCACCAGGGCGAAGTCAACCTGACGGTCCACCGGAAGTTCATCACGAGCGAACCGACGGGGCATCCCCTCGTGCGGGGCGAGCACGTGCATCCGTTTCGACTGGTTCATCCTGCCCCTCGCGGAGGCCGGCTCGACTGGGTTGTTGACGGCCTTTTTGGACAGATCGATCAGCTGGCTGGACGGGAGTCTCGGCAGAATTCGCTGTTCGCGGAAAAGCGTGCTGGCGAACGAGGACGACCATGGGAAGAGCGCCGCATTGTGCTCGGCCGGGTGGTAAACATGGCCACCAATAGGCGCCTGAAGGCGGCTGAAGTCCTGCCGAGAACGTTCCTCGGAGACATGACTAACTTTGTGACCGATCTGACCGTACCGTTGTCCTGCCTCGTAGGACTGCTCAATTCAGCGCTGCTGAACTGGCGGATCAAGATCACGAACACGAACAATTATCTCTCGGCCGCGGAGATCGAGGCCCTGCCGATACCCCGCTGCGTGCCGGCCGCGTGTACGCCTGAAGTCGATCAGGTAGCCGAAAAGTCCCTCGACGAAATCTATTCCCGGCGAAGCAATACAATCATCGAAAACTTGAGGCTTGTGCGCGCTGAGCTGCGGGATTACGGGACTGGCTTTAGATCTGAACTTATTGCACTCATGGTCGAAAAACTGACCATGCGCATCCTCGACGATTGCTGCTCTTTCGGTCTTGGACCGGCGGAGAGCCAACAGAAGCTGCTCGACTCGCTCGTGTTGGAGCTGTACGGCGCGGGAGATTACGCAGAGATGATCGAAGAAAAATGACGCATGGTCATTTGTGGAATGAATTTGACGCTCAGCAGCATTTTAAGTAGCGTAGAGATGGTTGCAAAACCTCATAGATATTTCCTCAAGGTGACCATAGCGAACGCCAACTCCAGGAAGGCGACAAACATACTGATATGATGCTCGTATCTCACAACCAGTCTTCTGAAGCCTCCGAGCCATGCGAAGGTGCGCTGAACGATATATCCCTGAATTTTGCGTTTGGTTTTTCTCCCCTCGGTCGGGTGCCAACCTTGTTGATTTTGAGACGGTCATGGCAGCGGGTTGTTCAGGATGATG
>JAIWNO010000151.1 GCA_020216785.1 Desulfomonile sp. | reverse complement strand
GAGGAATCCATCGACGTGATCCTGGACGCCAAGGCCGAAAACCCGGACGCGGTCCTCGTGGTAGCGGGATGCCTGCCCCTCCGCTATCGGGAGGGCCTCGCGGAACCGCTGCCGGAAGTGGATGTGTTCGTAAGTCCGGACGCGATATCCGACCTTCCGGTGCTTATTGGAAAGGCAATTCAACGGGGGCGGTCTCCACGCAGTCGCCCTGCTCAACGTGCTCAAGCTGCCCATTGCCGTGTGCTCACTACGCCCGGATATGCTTATCTCAAGATCGCCGAGGGGTGCTCCCGTCGGTGCGGGTATTGCACGATCCCTTCAATTCGCGGCCCGCTCCGGAGCGTCCCGCTCGAAGCTTTGGAAGATGAGGCGCGATGTCTGGCCGAGGCAGGGGCTCGAGAGATCGTGCTCGTGGCGCAGGACTTGACGGCATACGGACGGGACCAAGGGGAGAATGATGCTCTCTTGTCCCTCCTGGAGCGGCTTCACCATATGGATGCTATCCAGTGGATCCGGCTCATGTACCTGCATCCCGCGGGAATTCCGGCGGGCCTGGCGAGCCTCATCAACGAATCGGACAGAGTACTGCCCTACCTCGATATTCCTTTCCAGCACGTGTCGGACCGGATCCTGCGAGCCATGAGACGACCGGGGAACGGCGATCGCATCCGCAAGCTCGTGGATCGGCTGCGAAGAGAGGTCCGCGGTCTGGTGCTCCGCACAACCTTTATGGTGGGGTTTCCTGGTGAGGGCGACCGGGAATTCGAGGAACTCCGGGAGTTCGTCGCCACGTACGACATTGAGCGGGTAGGGGTGTTCACCTACTCCCCGGAAGAAGGCACGCCCGCGAGCAGGCTGGGCGATCCGGTCCCTCAGGCGGTAAAGAACGCACGAGCGGACGAGCTCCGACGCATTCATAACCGCCTCGCGCACCGGCGCTCGCGGGAGAAAATCGGGACGCGCCGGCAATGCCTGGTGGAAGGCGTCTCGAGCGAGACGGACCTGCTCCTTCAAGGGCGAACCTGGGAACAGGCCCCTGAAGTGGACGGGGTCCTCTACATTACTGCCGGTAATGCCGTTGCCGGTGAAATCCGCACAGTGAAAATCACCGACGCATCGGAGCACGACCTGTTTGGGGAATTGGTGGAGCGGGGAGAAAAGGACCCTCAGCGGTAGATGTAGTGGTACAAAGCCACCGCAATGAACAGCGTGGCGAACACGACGATCTTGACGACTACTACCGATTCCACGGCCTCAACCGCCCATCGTATTCATTATCGCGTCACGGATTATAACCGACCAAGACTTTCTTTTCGATAAGAAATCGCGCTCGCGGCAAATCAGTCGGCCCATTGCGCCGGCGAATTCTTCTGATCTGACATTATATTAATTGATGATCATGCCGTAGTTGTTGACTATTTCATTATTCCAAGGAGAGAAAATAGTGAAACAGCCTTCCAAGCCATAAAATTATAATATATAACTTTAAATCAATGCTATATCATTCTGTTTTTTTGATTTTTTATTGACACGGCCTATTCTCCTCTGCTAGTATTCACTCCAGCATTTATCTCCGGCAAAGGACTCATGTCGTCATGAATCGATTTGGCCGATATCCCTCCGAAATGGCGCTCAGTCGCCACAGTGCTCCGTCATCACCGGTTCGATCGCTTCTACACGGTCTTCGGGAGAGCAGAGATATGAGGTCACCTGTAAGAATTTCCGGATACCTTTGCTTGGCCGGCCTGCTGGCCGCAATATTCTGGTCTTCCGCAACGGCTGCGCCGCCGGGGAAAATCACCGGGGTGTCGCTGGATTCCGGCGGAAAACAGATCTTCATCTCGTGCCAGGGAAGCGTGGGTCGGCATCAGGCCCGCGTTATCGGGCAGCCGAACAGGATCGTCGTAGACTTTGACGGAATGGATGTCGCCGGAGTGCCGCCTTCGGTAAAGGCCGCAGGTGGCGCTGTGCAGGAAGTGCGCGTCGGAAAATTCCAGGGACGCGCGCGCGTGGTGGCTGATTTCGGGGGCCAACCGGTACCGGCCTTCAAGGTGGTCAGAGACAACGACCGCGTAGCAATTCTCTTGGGGAATTCAACTGCAGGGGACTTACCCGCAGCCGACCGTGAAGGATCGATCAAATCCGCCGGGACCGGCGAAGCTTCGCCTCTTGCTCCCAAAGCGGTGCCTGCCGCGGGCCCCGTGGAGAAGGAAGGATTTGCGGGCCCCGCTCGGCAAGGAGACAAGAAGTCGCTTGATGTCAAGGAGATGAAGCTGGTCCGAGGCCTTGAGCTAAACATGCCTTCCGCTTCCCTGAAGGCAGGCGCGGAGCGCAGCGCCCGATCTCCGGAGCCCCCTAATGCTCCTGCCGCGCCGCAGCCCGAAGCCGTGGACAAGCCCGCTCAAGCCAGCACTCCGGGAGATCAGATCAAAGTGGCTCAGCGGGCTGATATTACGCGCTCCCCCGGCAGTGAGCCTGCTCCAGGGTCACGCTCGGTTACGGAATCGTTCCCCCGCAGCTCGCAAGGAGCTTCCTCGGGTGGACCGAGCGGAAGCAGTGGGGCACGAATGGTACGGGAAGCGAGACCTCCGGTGACTCCCCCGACGCCCGACCCCCGGCTGTTGGTACAGGAGATCACCGAGCTGACCTTCACCCAGGTTGGGCATAATGCCCGGTTGATCGTTCGCGGCGGCGATCATTTGGACTATCGGCTCAACAAGGTTTCTCCCACCAAAGTAAGGGTGGACCTGATCAACGCGGAGATTCCCAAAGCCCACCAGAAACCCCTGAGAACGGACCTCTTTTCCACTTCGGTGGAGATGATTGTCCCAGGCTCGCAGACGATCTTCATCCAGCTCAAGGACTCGGTCCCTTATCAGGTGCAGAAGCAGAAGGGCGTGCTCATGATTGATTTTCCGCCCCCGCGCTTCGCCATGACGCAGGACCAGATGGCCATCCTGGCAGCGCCCGGCACAGACCAGGCGCGCGGCCGGGAAGCCCAGGATAAGCGGCGGGAAGATCTTCTCCAGCGCCGTGAAGCCACACGAATCATGCGGGAGGAAGAATTCCGCAGCAAGAGCGAGACCGTAACGAAGCAAATAAACGTACTCCTCAAGGAACAGGAGGAGGTACTCAAAGAGCGGCGCGAAATCGAACGGAAATTCCGCATCACCCCGGACCCTGAAGTGTTCAGCAAGCCGGTGACCATGGACTTCCAGGGGATCTCGCTCCGCAACGCCTTCAGACTCCTGGCGGAGCAGGCCGGCATCAACATTATCGTCGGCAACGAAGTGGCCGGCTCAACGACCATGCGTCTGTTCCAGGTGCCTCTCGGCCAGGTGATTGATCACCTGCTCAAAACTCACAACCTCGATCGTGAGCTTGTCGGTAACGTGATGTGGGTCGGGAGCCGGGACAAGATCGCGGCAAGCAAGGCCGAGCGACTGGCTGAGCACCGCCGCCTGCTCAAGCAGGTCGAGGACAAGATCGCCCGCAACAAGAAAGCGATTCAGGACCTTGAAGCGGAGCGGGAAAAAACGCTCCAGGAACTGAGCAAGAAAGAAGAAGAGGAAAAAGAGCTTCCCGCCGAGACGCCGACCTTTGAGACGGTCGGTGCTACCGAAACCGTGACCATTGACGGCCAAGCCGTCACGCTCCTGCTCGTGCGGGTCAAGCTCGTGTACACGAAAGTCGACCAGATCCAGACGGTCCTCAACTGCGTATTCAACAAACGGTGCGGGCCTGCCGGCCCGACTCCCGCCGAGGCCGCGCAGCAGGCATTGGCCAGTCGTCAGGAACAGCTGACCGCGGAGGGCTTCCAACCCGGTAGCCCTGGAGCGCAGCACCGACTGCAACTTGACCAGGAAATGATCGACCGGGAACGCCGCACCCGGGCCGCCGAGCTTGTCAGCCGGCCGACGGGCCCCGGGGAAGGCGCCGGGCTGCTCGAATCCGGCATGGACGAGCGAATGAGGAAGATACTCGCCCATACGGTGCTCTGGGCCAACACCCAGTACAACATGCTCTTCATCAAGGACCTTCCCGAGCGAATCGAAGAGATGAAGAAGCTCATCCGGACGCTTGATATCCCCACGCCACAGGTCCTTGTCGAATCGAGACTGGTTGTGGCAGACCGGGACTGGGCCCGCGGCCTCGGTATCCGGTGGGGCGGCCGCCAAGGCCAGAGCGGCGACTACCATCCGCTCCGGAGCGGAATTTGGGGGATCGACGGTATAAACGGAGCTGCCAACAGCCCCACCGGCGGCGGCGGCATCGGTGGATTCACGGCCCCGTTGGGAACGCTGCTCCCCTCCCAATATGCCGTGAACCTCCCCGTGACGGTTGCGAACGGCGTGCTCTCCGGCCTGGGTGTCCAGTTTGGTCTTGTGGGCAACGAGTACATCACCGACCTGGACATGCAAATCATGCTTGGGGAAACCACCGGCGACGCCAAGGTCATTGCCCGTCCCAAGACGCAGGTCATCGACGGCAAGAAGGCCTCGATCAAGATCGGCACCGACATTCCCTACGTGACGGTATCCGCGGCCGGGACCCAGACACAGCTCGTCTCGGCGGACCTCAAGCTCGATGTCACGCCCAAGATCTATTACGACGGCCGTATCGAAATGCTGCTGAAGATCACCGACAACGAGCCGGGAGACATCATCAACGGTCTGACCTCCATCCGACGTCGTGAGGCGGAGAGCATCATGATTGTTAAGGATGGAGATACTGCGGTCATCGGCGGCATACTCCGCCGCACCAAGAACATGCGGCGACAAGGTATACCGGGAGTCATGAACGTGCCGGTCCTCAACATCCTTTTTTCGAACAAGCGTGTTGACGACCGTGTGGAGGAGCTTCTCATCTTTGTTACGCCCACACTCATCAAGAAGCCGCCGCCGGCAGCGTAAGACTGCATTGAAATCCGGCAACAAGCCCAAATTGTAGCTCCGTGAATGGTAGGGGCGGGTCTCAGACCCGCCCCTACGTCGCGTCGTACCAAAATTCTGCGGCGTCGGCCGTCTAGAACCGATGCACGAACGCCGCGGTGCCCTGGATCATGTCGGTGCCCGAGTTGGAATTGTGCAGCTCGTCTCCCTTGCCCCACATGTTGCCGTTGGATAGATGGCGCCACAGCAGACCGACCGTGACGGAGGTGCGGCGGTGAAGGGCGCGCTCCATACCGAGGCCGGCGAGCAGCGACCAGTTCCAGCGTGAGCCGGAATTGCGGTACGTCTCGGACACGTAACCGATCCCCGCTCCGGACTCCAGGTACGTTTGCATGCCCAACGGCCCCACAGGAAGTTCGACTATTGCCTTGGGCAGCACGCCCAGTTCGTACCCGTCGTGGAAATCGAGCCGCTTGATCCGCTCGATATGCCCGCCCTTGTACGATACATGGGACGCAAGGAGAGACAGCTGGAACTGTCCTTTGCCGGAAGCGGGCAATACATCCTCGACGTAGTCGCTGATGCGCCGGCTTACCTCGACGGTTGTGTAATCAAGAGATGTCGATGTGCCGAAGGTGCGGCCGAAAGCGAGTCTGACGCGGTACTCGGAATCAGCCCCGCTCTTCGCCGGGGCCTGCGATGATAGGACCGATGAGGCGACGCTCGCACCGGAAAGGCTCGCGTGCGCGCCGCGAAATGGATTGGTGAGACGTGAGAAATACCCGCCTGATGCGGCAGCGGGCACATCGAGAACACCCACCGCGATCAAGGTCGACAGGCAGACCAGTACTCCATAGCGACGTTGAGCGACCAAACCCGCCCTCCTCGAGAGCACAAGATCAGACCCCCGAAAGGTGCCTCGGTCCGTACCACGCCGCGAGATGTGTGTCAAGAAAGAAAATTATCACGCCGTGTTCTATGCTTTTGCTCAACTCTATTCTATGATGACCGGTAAAAATGGTTTCACTTCGGAGACAACCATCCCAATATGAAGGTTGAAAACTCGATGCAGGATCGCCCGGACAACGATACGGGGAAATATCGCCGCTCCGGGCTTTACCTTGCCACTGGCTATCAAGGCCCATGGTGGGGTATAGTGACAAGGTATTCCACGCGTCCCGGAGGGCGATTCAATGATCCCGATCATCTCCATAGTGGGGAAGTCCGATGTGGGCAAAACCACGCTTCTGGAGAAAGTCGTCAGGGAGCTTACGAGCCGCGGCCGCCGCATCGCAACGGTGAAGCACGACACCCACGGCTTCGATATCGATCATGAAGGCAAGGACTCGTGGCGCCACAAACAGGCCGGCGCCGTCATGACGGTGATCTCCTCGCCCGCGAAACTCGCGCTCGTCTCGGATACGGACCATGACCACACCCTTGCCGAAATACGGGACCGGTTTGTCAACGGCGTGGAACTGATCCTCAGTGAAGGATACAAGCGGGAGGTCCATCCTAAGATCGAGGTGTTCAGGCGCGGGCACTACGAAGAGTTGCTCTGCGCTGATGACGATAATCTGGTCGCGATCGCGGGCGATCCGCCCAACCCGCCGGATAATGTGCCGGTGTTCGATCTGAATGATGTCGGGCCGTTGTGTGATTTCATCGAGGAGCGTTTTCTGGGCAAGGAGTGAGCCACAAGACGGCCGACGATGCGCGAATGTTCATTATATTGAACTAATGATAACCACTTTGCTCCGCGATGGTTCTTTCCGGAAAAAACCAGAAGCGCTCTTAAGCCTTGACATGCTCGTGGGTGGAGTCTAAACTAGGTGTCATATAGTTCCTTATACGGAACTTCCTGCAATTCTTGCAGCGCCGGCTTTCATGGCGAGGATCTTTGTCCGGACAACGGCCTCGCCCGATTTAACGCCTTTTGCCTTTGAAGACGAGCTGATGCTTCAGATCAGATTTGACGACGTCTTTCGTGCTACGCTGCCCGTCCGTTCGGGCAACGAGGGGTGGATTGGCGTCTCGCCATCAGGCCTCGAATATCACGTCGTCGTTCCCGTGGATACACAGATCGCCAGAGGGGTGATGGCCTGCAACCGTCCCACTGACGGGACGCCGTTCGGCGGGTTCGCCGGGTGGACCTATTTCCGGTGCCCGCCGTTCGAGGTGGAGGACGACACAACCGATGAAACGGCGCTTCGCGTGAAGTCGGCCCTTGAGACCGCAAAGCGCCTGATCCTCCGACTCGCTGAGCGCGGTGTGGAGGCGGAACTGACCGGCGTTCCAACAGGCGACGCGAGGGAACAAAGATCGGCGCGGCCTCAGCCGACTCCTCACGGCCGATCGCCCGAACCGTGCAGGTGCCCGCAATGCGGCCGATCCTGGGAACGTCTCGGCGCGTTTTTGACCGACCCCGACGTTCGGGTGGACCGTTATCGTGCCTGTCCCGATGACTTTCGAAAAGGCGTGTATGTGTTTGTGCACGGGTGCGGCGGAAAGGTGGAGGTGCCGGTCGTGAGGCTGGCACGCTCCCCGTTTCCCGGCAGATCGCTCGCCGGCACCCGGGCTTGTCCCGGATTGTGCAGGTACGAGACATCGTTCGCTTCCTGTGCTGCGGTGTGCGAAGGGTCTCTCTATCGCCGGGTGGCACACAAGTTGCGCAGATCGTAAATGGGCGTGCGCTTCGACCATTCCGGGTGCGCGCCATGAAGACGACAATGCGTTTTTCGGACGTTTGACCCATTTTCACAGGAGGTAAAGGATGCTCCTGCCCAGGTTCGAGTATCACGAGCCCACGACATTGGAAGAGGCGCTGAAGCTCCTCTCCGAGCTGGGCGGAAACGCAAAGGTGCTTGCGGGCGGAACCGATCTTCTCGTGCGAATGAAACAGAAGATCGACAGACCTGCGCACGTGATCTCGCTCGCCCGAATCCCCGGACTGAAAGAGATCACTCCCCGCAACGGCCACGGAATTACCGTGGGCGCAGGAGCCAGCGCGGCTACGCTCTCGCGTCACGAGCTTCTGTGGGATCGTTTCACCCCTCTGGCGTCGGCCTCGTCCCGGCTGGGCTCGCCGCTGATTCGCAATCGCGCTACGATCGGCGGGAACCTGGTGAACGCCCGACCTGCGGCCGACCTGCCTCCCGCGTGCATGGTGCTCAACGCGACAGTGAAACTCAAGAGCCGCTCTGACGAACGCGATGTCCCTGTGGCTGAGTTCTTCCGTGGGCCGGGCGAAACGGTGATCGAGCCGAACGAGCTGCTGGTCTCGGTCAACATGGAGACGCCGCCGCCCTGGACCGGCGGGGCGTACATCAAGCTTGCCGCCCGAAAGAGTCTCGAGATTTCCCTCGTGAATGTCGCGGCATTGCTGACGCTCAAGTCGGCCGGCGGCCCCATAGTGGATGCCAAGATAGCGCTGGGAGCTGTGGCCCCCACGCCGGTGCGGGCATATGCCGCTGAGCAGGTCCTCATCGGCAACAAGCCTTCCGAGAAGCTCTTTAAGACGGCGGGTGAAACAGGTGTGGGTATGTGCAGTCCCATCACGGACCACAGGGGAACTATGGAATACCGCTGCATGATGATCGAGGTGCTCACGAAACGATGTCTTTCGATGGCGCTTGAGAGCGCCCGCTCGTGGAAACCTCTGAAGTAAGGGGAAGATGGATGAAGCGCATAATTCAACTGACGGTAAACGGCGAGCGGGCCGAAGTCGCTGTGGAGCCCAACCGAACCCTGCTGCAAGTGCTCCGGGAGGACCTCGGGCTTACCGGCACGAAACATGGTTGTGGACTCGGCGACTGCGGCGCGTGCACGGTGATCCTCGACGGCCGGCCGGTCAATTCCTGTCTTGTGCTGGCGGTCCAGGCCAACGGGAGCGATGTGCTCACCATCGAAGGGCTTGCGGAAAACGGGAAGCTTCATCCCCTGCAGCGGGCGTTTGTGGAAAAAGGCGCCATTCAGTGCGGTTTTTGCTCTCCGGGCATGATTCTTTCGGCAAAGGCCCTTCTCGACGAGAACCCGAAGCCCACAGAGAAGGAAATCCGCATGGCCATTTCCGGGAATTTGTGCAGATGCACGGGCTACCAGAAGATCGTCGAGGCGATTCAAGCCGTGGCGAGTGGTGAAATAATGCAAGGAGGTGACTCCTGATGGGCGAGTTCAACGTTATCAATACAAGGGCCCCCAGACTCGACGCTGCGGCGAAAGCCACCGGCAGGGCCAAGTATGCCGACGATCTTTCCATGCCGGGAATGCTCTACGGCGCGATCCTTCAGAGTCCGATCGCTCACGGGAAAATCCTCAACATCGATACCTCACGGGCGCGGCGACTTCCGGGCGTGAAGGCTGTGGTGACCGCCAAGGAAGCGGGCCTGGTCAAGTACGGGGTTTCCCCGGCGCGATATGACGAAACGCTCTACGCGTACGAAAAAGTCAGGTACGTGGGGGACGAAATCGCCGCGGTCGCCGCGGTTGATCTTGCGACAGCCCTCGAAGCGGTCCAGTTGATCAAAGTTGACTACGAGGAACTCCCCGCGGTCTTCGACATGTTCGAGGCCATGAAGGAAGGCGCTCCGCAGATTCACGACGAATTCCCCGGCAACCTCACCGCTGAGGTGCATCAGGAATTCGGCGATACCGACGCCGCGATGGCGGAATGCGACCTCATTGTGGACCACACCCTGCTGAGCAAGCGACAGGACGCGGCCTTCATAGAGCCGCACTGCTGCCTTGCGCATTTTGACCTGGACGGCAAGCTCACGCTCCAGACTTCCACACAAGTACCGCATTACGTGATGCGCACCGTGGCGATGGTGCTGCGCATTCCCGTTGGGAATGTCCGCGTTCTGAAACCGTACGTTGGCGGCGGCTTCGGCCCCAAAGCCGAGGCAACACCCCTGGAAATGAGCGCGGCCCTGCTCGCCCGTGAGACCGGCAAGCCGGTCAAGATGAATTACAGCCGTGAACAGGTCTTCCTGCATTCCAGGGCCCGCCACCAGTTCTACGCGGAGATGAGCCTGGGCGTGAAGAAAGACGGTACCATGGTCGCTCTCCGGAACAAGGCCGTCCTGGATGGCGGCGCGTACACGAGCTTCGGCATCGCCACGGTCTACTATTCGGGATCGCTCCTCGGTGGGCCTTACAAGCTGAAAGCGATGAAGTACGACGGCCTCCGGGTCTATACCAACAAACCCGCATGCGGCGCTCAACGAGGACACGGCGGCGTGATCCATAGGGCCGCGTTCGAGCAGCTGCTCGACAAGACCGCCGAGAAGCTCGGCCTCGACCCTCTTGAAATGCGGCTGAAAAACATCATGGCCACCGGCGACGTGACGATCAACGAGCTTGATATGTCGAGCCTCGGTATGAAAGAGTGCCTCGAAGCGGTTCGCGACGGCTCGGAGTGGTACAAGAAGAAGGGCAAGCTTCCGAAAGGGAAGGGTATCGGGAGCGCCTGCGGGTTCTTCGTGTCCGGCGCGGGCTACCCGATCTACCGCTCCGATACGTACCATGCGACTGTTATCGTGAAGCTGAGCGAGGATGGCGGCATCGTCAACGTGCTCAGTGGAGCGGCGGAAATCGGTCAGGGCTCCGATACCATGATGGCTATGATCGCGGCAGAGGCACTGGGCGTCCCGCTCGACTGCGTGCGCGTCGTTTCCGGTGACACCGATCTGACCGTTGACCTGGGGGCATATTCAAGCCGTCAGACACTTATGACCGGCCACGCGGTCAAAGAGGCCGCGGAGCACGCACGCGCCCAGGTGGTGGAGGTGCTTGCGGAAATGATGAAATGCGACCCGGCATCTATCACCTTCCGGGACGGCAAGGTTTTCTTCGACGGTGGCCCGGGTAACTTTGAGGAAATCCGCAAGAGGTATATCAAGGAGCACCGCGGCTGGACGGACCCACCCGGCGGCGAGTATCTCACGTTCAAAGAAGCTGCACGCATGGCCTACCTTGCAAAGGGCACGATCGTGGGAACCGGCAAGTACAAACCTCCCAAGCTCGGCGGCTCTTACAAGGGTGCTGCGGTCGGTACATCTCCGGCGTACGGGTGCTCCGCTCAGGTAGTGGAAGTCACCGTGGACATGGAGACCGGCGAAGTCACCGTGGACGCGATGACCGATGCCCACGACTGCGGCCGGGCGATCAACCGGACCCAGGTGGAAGGGCAAATGCAGGGGTCGCTTTCTATGGGCCTCGGCGAGTGCCTGTTCGAAGAGGTGAAGTTCGACTCCCGCGGAAGGATTCTTAATGCCTCCCTTGGTGAGTACAAGGTCCCGACCTCGCTGGACATGCCGAATGTGAACACCATTATTGTTGAGTCCAACGAGCCCAAGGGGCCGTTCGGCGCAAAGGAAGTGGGCGAAGGCGCCATTATGCCCACGATTCCTGCGATCCTCAACGCGATCTACGATGCGACGGGAGTGAGAATCACGGAGCTTCCGGTCACCCCCGAGCGGCTTTACATGGCGATGAAGGCCAAAAAGAAGGAGAAATGACGGGCGTAGATCGATTCAGCAATACGTTTACAGTCAGGGTAGGGGCGGGTCTCAGACGCGCCCCTACGCGGCATGTCGCGGTGCTCAAGGCCTCACCCTCCCAAAATGACGGCTGCAAGGCGCTTACGAATCGACCCCATAGACGATACGGAGAGAGGTAACTCCCGTGAGGATCATCTTCAACGGCTTCCCTGAGGAAGTGGAAGGCTGCAGCGTGACGGTGCAGGAACTACTCGACCGAGCGCAGGAAGACGATCCCGCTGTTATCGTCGAGATCAACGGCCGTTTTGTGTACCGGAAAGACTTCAAGACCGTCACGATTTCCGAGGGAGATACGGTCGAGTTTATCCATCCATCATTCGGCGGGTAAGGCGATGGTGCGGCCTCGGACCAAGAACGCCGTTTGCCGAACAAAGTCGTGTACTGCTTACCGTCAGATCACTGGTCTCACTCCTCTTTCCGGTGGGACAGGCGTCCCGCCTGTCTATCCGGATAATCAAGCAAAGCCATGACAGGCAAGATGCCCGTCCCGCCAATCCTGCTCGAAATGTGTGACTGTAATAGCGAAAAAAGGGCGCGAAGGCCGGAAATATGCCTTATTCACGACAGATCACGAACCTGATTTCGTCAAGGAGATGTACCTCAAGGCGACGCCGGGTTGCGCCCACGGGGATATTGTTATAAGAACCTCCCTGTCCGCTCATCTCTACTCGATAGTCGAGGCTCGTTCGATCCATGAAAAGCGCATTCCTTATCCTGTGCACGGCTCTGATTTCTGCCTCTGCCACCTCCTCGTTGGCTGCCAAGTCATGTGCGGCCATGAAGAAGGAATTGGCGGAACTGCGCCGTGAATACCGCCAATACGCAACCTCGAAAACGGCAGGCTCAGGGGAACCGGTAAAATTCGAGAGGCTCGCGGAGATCCTCGACAAAATCGCGGACCTGAAAAGCGAGATGAAAAACCTGGGGGACAAGTGTTTGGCACCTCCGCGAAGCCATGACCTTAAGGAAAGGAGGTAGCGCTTCTCATCGGCGTTTCAGAGCGCATCTTTCGGAGATACAAAATGGATGATCGCCTCATTCGTCAGGCGGCGCGGATGCTTCAGGAAGCCCGCCGCATTGTGGTGTTCACAGGAGCGGGGATCTCGACTGAATCGGGAATCCCCGACTTTCGCTCGCCGCGCCCCTTCCCGCCGCGTTACAACTCGGATGACCTCACGTATCAGAAGTTTATTTCTCATGAGAGATATCGGAAGATCTATTGGGACTACGACCGCGCGCGATATCCTGCAATGAGAGACGCACTGCCGAATGATGCTCATAGGGCCGTGGTCGAGATTGAGCGGACAGGCCGCATGACCGCGCTCATTACCCAGAATATCGACGGGCTCCATCAGAAGGCGGGGAGCAATCCGGCTCTTGTTTACGAACTGCACGGCACGGTGCACGAAGTCGGCTGTCTTCACTGTCATACCCGCTGGTCGCGCGAAGCGATTACGGACAGAATGGAGCGGGAAGGAATCGAGGTGCCGTACTGCGAGCACTGCGGCGGCCCCCTCAAAGTGGCCACCATTGCGTTCGGACAATCCCTCCCGACCGACGTGCTGGAAGAATCATTCCGGCACGCGCAAGCATGCGATCTCTTTATCACAATAGGATCTTCGCTCGTGGTTCAGCCGGCTAATTTGTTGCCGCCTCAGGCGAAGCGCTCAGGCGCCCGTCTTATCCTGGTGAATCTGTCCGGAACGCCGTACGACAATATCATGGACGTGATCCTCCTCGGACCTGCGGGCCCGACAATGAAAGCAATCATGGAGGATTTCGGCAGGATCTCGGCCGGGGGAGGGGATTAGCTGCGACCGGTGTTCAGGAAGATATTTAATACCGATGCGCTCTCAAAGAGGTAATTTCAACGACGCTCAGTAGGGGCCGACCCATATGTCGGCCCGGCTTTCAGGGCGCACGCAGGTGCGCCCCTGCAATGACCGTGTTACTGATTTGATGGCGCATAGTATAAAGAGGATCGGCAAAGACTCCGGCCCTTACCATCAACATCAGATTACTATTAACGTTTCGAGAACTGAAAGCTGGCGCGCGCTCCGCGTCGGCCGTACTTCTTGCGCTCTTTGATGCGTGCGTCGCGCGTGAGGAAGCCGGCTGACTTGAGCACCGATCGATGAGCGGCATCCACTTCGAGGAGCGCCTTGCTGATACCGTGTTTGAGCGCGCCAGCTTGGCCTGACATCCCGCCGCCGTGGACCCTCGCGACCGTATCGAAGCGTCCGAGGGTCTGTGTCAGCTCAAACGGCTGCATCACGATCATTCGTGATGTCTGCCGTCCGAAGTATTCGTCGATGGCCTTGCCGTTCACCAGGATCCTGCCGGTGCCCGGCTTGAGCCGGACGCGCGCGATGGCATTTTTTCGTTTTCCGGTAGCGTAGAAGCCTTGATCACTCATTCTTGATCTCCGCTAGAACTTGTGGAGTTCCGGCTGTTGCGCCTCGTGGGGATGGGAGTCCCCCTCGTAGATTTTCAGCTTCCGCAGCTGCGCCCTACCGAGCGTGTTTTTTGGGAGCATACCTCTTACCGCCCGGCGAAACAATTCGAGGGGTTTTTCCTTGAGCAGTTTTCCCGCCTTGGTGGCCTTGAGACCGCCGATGTAGTGGCTGTGCGAGTAATATATCTTCTGGTCGAGCTTTCTGCCGGTAAGGCGCACCTTTGCCGCGTTGAGGATGATGACGAAGTCGCCGGTGTCCATATGGGGAGCGAAGGTGGGCTTATGTTTGCCCCTGAGGCAGCGTGCGGCTTCTGCTGCGACCCTGCCGAGGACTCTGTCCTTGGCGTCGATAACAAGCCATTTTCTTTCGACTTCCCCTTGCTTCGGGGTCCAGGTCTTCATGGAGACACCTCTTAAGCAACGTAAATTTAAATTTTTACCATTGGACCAGAGCTATGTCAAACTAAAATTCGCGGTTGCCGCGGTCATCTGCGGGACCCTCAGAAGCGCCTTTTCCCGTCAGTTCCAGGAATCGCCTGTACGCATCGCCTTTCTTCAAACCGAACCGCTCGTGGGCCGCGGCTGCAAGTCGCTTTCCGCTCAGACCCTCCCCCATGAGCGTCTTCACCACGTTGGTCAAGTCCGAGGCGGGCCGGCGATCTGTTGCGCCTTCCACCACTATCACAATTTCGCCTTTGACCGAGGGCCGACGCTCCAGCTCCGACAACACCTCGGCTGCGGCGCCGATCAGCGTTTCCTCATGGATTTTGGTCAATTCACGGAACAGTACCATGCGCCGCGCTGCGAGGACATCCGCTGCAATCCGAAGGCACGATCTAATTCTGACCGCGGTCTCGAAGAAGACCGATGTGCGCGTGTCGGCTTGGATGCGCTCAAAGAACTGCCGTCGCTCCTCATCCTTTTTCGGGGCGAATCCGTGATACACAAATGCTGATCCATCCATTCCCGAAACAGAGACCGCTGCAACAACGGATGAGGGGCCTGGGATTGGGGTGACCGTGATGCCCGCGTCAAGCACGACGCGCACCACCCGGCTGCCGGGATCGGACACCGCGGGGGTGCCGGCGTCCGAAACCAAGGCAACGTCGAGCCCGCTATTGAGCAGGTCCATGATTTTGTCGGCCTTACGAGCCTCGCTGAAACGATGAAGGCTCATGGTCCGGGTATTGATATCCCACTTGCGGAGCAGCACCCGCGTCGTTCGAGTGTCTTCGCACGCGATCACGTGGACCCGTTGCAGCACGTCGAGCGCGCGGATCGTGATGTCCTCCAGGTTTCCGATTGGGGTAGCCACTACATAGAGCACGCCGCGCGTCACGCGTTTTCACCTTCCATCTTGCGATCCTGGTACACGTCGGAGCGCCGGTAAAGCTCCACGGCGCTCTTGAGCAGCACCTTCAGTACCGCCGCCACCGGGATCGCCACCAACATGCCGACGAAGCCGAAGAGGTTCGCGCCGATGATCAACGCCAGAATATACGCGACGGGATGCAGCCCAACAGCCTTTCCCACGATACGCGGGGTGAGCACATATCCTTCGAATGTCTGAACCAAAGCAATCCAAAGTATCACGTAAAGTACATGACGGAGATCGCCATACTGAGCAAGCGCCATGAGGCAACCTCCCACCAAGCCCACCATGGTGCCCACATACGGAATAATGAACAGCAGGCCCGCGGCTACTCCGAGAACAATCGCCAGATCTATACCGATTATGATAAAACCAAGGCTATATAGAGCCGCCAGGACACAGCAAATGGTCAACTGTCCCCGCACGAAGCCGGACAAAACGCGGTCGATCTCCCGAAGTTTTCCCAATACGGCGTCGCGAGCGTACGGCGGAATAAGCTCCGTCCCCTCTTTGCGTATATGAGGAAAAGAAACGAGAAGGTAGTAGGCGAGCACGGGCAGCAACAAGAGGTACACAAGGGTCGCAATGATT